>JAPLMA010000025.1 GCA_026387255.1 Candidatus Omnitrophota bacterium
CGCAGTATTATTGCCTTGAAATTGATTAAAGAGATGGCCAAATAGAAATTAAGCTAAATAATAAATAAAAGATGAATATAATTGTTTGCATAAAACAGGTTCCTGAGACAACTGAAGTAAGAATTAATCCGGAGACCAACACGCTGATGCGCGAAGGGGTTAAGTCGATTATTAATCCTTTTGATATGTATGCTATCGAAGAGGCTATTCGGCTTAAGGAAAGATTCGGGGGTAAGGTTTCTGTGTTGACAATGGGGCCGCCTCAGGCGGATAGTGCTTTACGTGAAGCAGTTTCCATGGGGGCGGATGAAGGGTTTTTGGTTTGCGACCGCGCTTTTGCCGGAAGCGATACTTGGGCAACTAGTTATACTTTGGCCGGGGCAATTAAAAAGTTGGGTCAATTTGATTTAATTATCTGCGGCAAGCAGGCTTCAGACGGGGATACGGCGCAGGTTGGGCCGGGGATATCCACGCATTTAAATATTCCACAGGTAACTTATGTTAAGAAAATAGAAGAGGCAACTGATAAATTGATGAAGGTTGAGCGGATGTTGGAGGAAGGGTTTGAAATTATTGAGACTCCACTGCCGGCGCTTTTGACAGTGGTTAAAGAGATTAATGAACCGAGAATTCCTTCTTTAAGAGGTTTGATGCGCGCAAAGTCGGCTAAGATTACTACGTTTACCCAGAAGGAGTTACAGCTAGACTCGCAGCAGATTGGCTTGTGTGGTTCACCAACTCAGGTAGTAAAAATTTTTACTCCTTTGCCCAGGGTCGGTGGCCAGATACTTACCGGTGAGATTCCTGATATTGCCAAGCAGTTGGTGGATTTGATTAAGGACGAGGTTAATTAAAAATGCCGATTTCCATTATTATTGAGAAATGTACGGGTTGCACATTATGTGTAAAGGTTTGTCCGTTTGATGCCATCCGGATGATGGACAAAAAGGCTTTAATTGATTTACATAAATGTACGCTTTGCGGTGCCTGTAAAGATGCCTGTAAGTTTAAGGCAGTTTTATTGGAAAATACTCCGGCTAAATGCGAGTTGCCGGATATTAAAAATTATAAGGGAATTTGGGTTTTTATCGAACAGAAAAATGGCCGGGTGCAGTCGGTTTCCTATGAATTATTAGGCAAGGCTCAGGAGCTGGCGAAAAAATTAAATACTGATGTGAGCGGTGTCTTAATCGGTAATAAATTAGAGGATCAGTTAGATGAATTAATTTTTTGCGGGGCGGATAATATTTATTTAGTGGAAGCTCCGGAGTTAACTAATTTTCAGGATGAGCCTTATACAAATATTTTAGTGGAGCTGGTTAAGAAGTATAAGCCGGAGATTCTTCTGTGTGGTGCGACTAATATCGGCCGATCCTTAATTTCGCGCGTGGCGATTAATATTAAAGCCGGTTTAACCGCAGACTGTACTGGCTTGGATATTGACCCGGAGAAGAAGATTTTACTGCAGACACGCCCGGCTTTTGGCGGTAACATTATGGCGACAATTATTTCTCCGAATTACCGTCCGCAGATGGCTACCGTGAGGCATAAAGTATTTGCTCCGCTGGCCGCGGATAAAAAACGCAAAGGGAAAATTATTAAAGAAAGTTTTAATCAAGCGCTTTATGTTTCGCGCACTAAACTTTTAGATATTATTGATGAGATTGAGTCTACGGTAAATTTATCCGAAGCCGATATTATTGTTTCCGGAGGCCGCGGAATGGGGGGGCCAGAAAATTTTAAACTATTAGAAGGCCTCGCTCATGTTTTAGGGGCAGCAGTTGGTTCTAGCCGCGCGGCAGTTGACGCCGGATGGATGCCTTATTCGCATCAGGTCGGCCAGACCGGACGCACGGTGGGCCCGAAGATCTATTTTGCCTGCGGAATAAGCGGCCAGATTCAGCACCTCGTAGGTATGCAATCCTCAAAGATTATTGTGGCGATCAATAAAGATCCCGAAGCCCCGATTTTCAAGGTAGCCACTTATGGGATTGTCGGTGATCTCTTCCAAGTCATTCCTGCTTTAACTTTAGCTTTCAAAGTAGCCCTACGTAAATAATCGAGATTATTTCTGTTAAAAGGTAAGCTTAATTTCATTAGCGGGTCCTGTCGAGGGCTGTCCCGGTCGGCCAATTATTCGCCAGGGGCAGCCCTCGACACCCGTTATGAAGAATATTGGGAGATTAGTGATATTCGTTTCTAATTTATTGAATAAAAGTATTTCTTTCAGAACTAACTGATAAATATTGGGTTACATACACTGTCTACAATGTCAGGATATGGGGTAGGATGTTTCTTATTGGCTTTAATCATGTTAATATGTTAAAGAATGTAAAGATTCTCCTTGACAAAATTCGCTTGTTTGTTTATAATAATCCCATTATGGTAAATAACAATTTAATGACGATTGAAGATCTGGCGGAATATTTGAAGGTTACCCGTCGGACTATTTATGACTGGTTAAAGCATAATAAGATACCGGCTTTAAAGTTAGTTGGGCAATGGCGTTTTAAAAAAGATAAAATTGATGACTGGCTGGATGGCCAGACGCAGGCACTGAGGCATTGAAAAAAGCAGTAGGGAAATTATAAAATTTATGTAGTGAACAGGCATGCCTGTTCACTACAGATAACTGAGGAGATAAATATGTATTTCAAAAGATTAGAGTTGATTGGGTTTAAATCATTTTGCGATAAGACCACGCTTAATTTTGAGCCGGGAATTTCGGCGGTAGTTGGCCCAAACGGTTGCGGGAAATCAAATATTTTTGATTCTATTCGCTGGGTCTTGGGTGAACAATCCGCTAAATCATTGCGTGGTTCTGAGATGCTGGATGTTATCTTTAATGGCACGGATCAAAAAGAGCCATTAAGTATGGCCGAAGTAAGCCTGGCTTTTGATAATACCAGCCGTTTTTTTAACGTGGATAATCCCGAGGTGTTGATTACGCGCAGGCTTTTTAGGTCCGGGGAAAGCGAGTATATGTTGAATAAAGCAACTGTGCGGCTTAAGGATATTCTGGATTTGTTATTAGGCACAGGGATAGGCGCGGAGAGTTATTCGATCATTGCTCAGGGAAAGATTGATTTAGTGTTAAGTTCCCGGCCGGAAGACCGCCGGGTGGTTTTTGATGAAGCCAGCGGAATAAGTAAGTATAAAGCCCAGAAGAGAGAAACTACGCGTAAGCTGGATGAGACAGAGCAGAATCTTTTACGTGTAAATGATATTGTTACGGAAGTTAAGCGTCAAATTGGTTCTTTGGAACGCCAGGCCAACAAAGCGCGCCGCTATAAAGAAGTTTTTGAAGAATTAAAATTAAAAGAGATAGATTCAGCCGTCTTGAGTAAGAAGAGTTTATTGGAAGAGAAAGAGGGGATAGCCGGACAACTAAAAGATTTAGGGAAAGAGGAATTGGGTTTAATAGAATTAATTGCCCAGCAAGAAGCAAAAATTGCCAACCGTCAGAGCGAGTTAAAAGGTTTAGAGGAATCAATGATGGAGGCGCGCAGCCAGATACTTAATCTGGAGAATAGTTTAGTGCGCAATAATGAACACATCAGTTTTAATCAAGAACGCATTAATGAATTAACGCAGGATAGCCAGGTTTTAGAAGGCCAAATTGGCCAGGCATCCGCCAAACTTCTTCAGGATGAAGAAAAATTACAGCAGGTACGTGATGATTACGCTAATTTAAAACAGAATATAGAAGTCAAGCAGGCCAGTTTAGCGCAAAGCCAAGCGGAGATTGAAAAGCTCAGCGTCAGTATTAAGAGCTCACTGGAGCTTATTACTGAGAGTAAAAAAATAATTCTAGATTTAGAAACCGCAATTTCTAACGCGAATAATCAAATCGGAGATTTTAATTCTCAGCATCAGGTTTTCCTGGCGCGTAAAAAGAGGCTAGAGATAGAAAAGGCTAAAGTGTATGAGGATAAGGTAATTACGCAAGAGGCTTTGGCGAAAGTTGCTCAGGAATTAGAAGATACGCGAATCCAAGTTGCTGAATTTAAGCAGAAAATTTCTGAGGTTAAAACCAGCCTGGCGCATGAGGGGTTAAATTTAGAGGAAATTAATAAGGAGATCCTGAGCCGGGGAAATGAAAAGCTCACTTTAGCTTCGCATAAGGAATTTTTAGAGAAGTTAAAAAGCAAATATGATGATATCGGCGAATCGTTAAATGCGGTGATTTATTTAGACAAAATGCCCAATGAGAGCTTAACCGGGCTGGTGGTAAAGATTCAGGATCAACTGCCTTTGAGCCAACAGGATCCTCTGGCTTTGGGCGTGGCGGCTTTTAAAATAAGCGGAGAGGCTAAGCCGATTGAATTAGATACGCAGAAAATTGATGAAAAGATTACCCGGCTCCAAGAGAATCTCGGTGAGTTAAGAAATAGGATGGTGCTGCGGCAGTCCTGTATTTCGGAATTGAATAAGATGTCTTCTGGATTGGAACTAGAGTTACGTAATTATGAGATTACTTTGGCCAACAAAGAATCCAACCACGCGGCGATTGCGGAACAATTTGATAAGATTAAAGAAGAAGAGGATATAATTGTAATGGAGTTAACCGATGTTGCGCGGGAGATTTCCGCGGTCCAGCAAAATTTAATCAGCGCCCAAAACCAGCTGACGGATTTAAACGCACAGGAAAGGCTTAAGGAGGGCGTAATCGTGCAAGCAGAGGATGTCATCTCCTTAAATAGTAAATTACGCGAAGAGGTTTTGGTTTTGATTACTCAAACCAAGACTGAAATTGAGGCTCTGCACAGGCGTTTTAGTTCTGACGCGGCAACTTTAAAGATCCTGGATCAGACTTACGCGCAGGATAAGGCGAGCCTAGAAAATATTCAGCGGCAGATTAGCGAGGCCAAAGAGCGAGGAGAGATTTTAAGGGTTGAAATTACGCAGTGTCAGGATATGAATAAACAAGGCCAAATTCAGATCGAGCAGAAAAAAGCTTCTCTGGAGGAAGTCGAGCATAAGTATAATGAGGTCTCTAGCGGCACGGTGGGAGTGGTAAAAAAGATTGAGGCTGACCGCAAACAATTAGATCAGCTAAAGAACCGTTTGCATGATTTAGAGATGCTGGATAAGGATTTGGATTATCGCTATACCACAATTAAAGAGAGAATGTCTTTAGCTTATAAGGTGGATTTAGAACTTTTAACCGAGCTGCCTGGAGAATTAGATCAAGAGGCGTTATGCGCAAAGATTAGCGAATTAAAAAAGAAGTTGGATTCATGCGGCACAGTAAATTTAGTGGCGATTGAGGAGTATGATGAATTAAAGAAGCGTTATGATTTTCTTATTCAGCAGCAGACTGATCTGGCGGATGCCAAAGAGTCTCTGCACCAGGCAATTTTAAAGATTAATCGCATTACCAAACAGATGTTTATAGAGACATTTGAGAAAGTAAAGGTGGAGTTTAAAAATTATTTCCGTTTACTTTTTAACGGAGGAGACGCGCAGCTTTTCCTGTTGGATGAGAGTGACCCGCTGGAGTCGGGAATTGAAATTATTTGCCGGCCTCCGGGAAAGAAATTACAGAATGTCCTTTTGTTAAGCGGGGGCGAAAAAACCATGTCGGCGATTGCGTTAATTTTCGCAATTTTTAAAGTTAAGCCGTCGCCGTTTTGTATTCTGGATGAGATTGATGCTGCTCTGGATGAAGCGAATGTTGATCGGTTCTCTCGGGTGCTGCAGGAGTTTGCTAAAACTTCGCAGTTTATCGTGATTACGCATAATAAGAAAACTATCGTGAATGCTAATATCATGTATGGGATCACCATGGAGCAGTCCGGGGTTTCTAAGATTGTTTCGGTGAAATTATCGCAGAACAAAGAAAGAGAGTTACAAACTCAAAAGGAAAACCAAGAGCAGTCGGTTTTGGCATCCTAACGTGGTTTCTATTTGCCTAGAAAGTTATCCACAGGGTAGTGGACGTTTAAACGTCCACTACGGTTGTTAATAATTAATATAAAAATAAGAATGTCACTATTTTTCTATTAACCGCAATAGGTATTATTTTTACCTTTGTTTTTAGCTTGGTAGAGTGATTTGTCTGAAGCAGTAATTAAATCCGCAGGCAGCAGGCCATCTTTAGGGAAGGTGGAGATTCCTAAGCTTACCGTTAGTTGTTTATGCGGAAAGATTTCCTCATTTAGAAAAGGATATTTTTGAATATCCATTCTGATACGTTCAGCAATCTGAAAAGCTTCTGGTTTATCTGTCTGGGGCAGAATAATCGTGAATTCTTCTCCGCCATAGCGGCAGACATAATCCATTTTGCGCGATTGATTGCGTAAGAGGTTTGCCAAAGTGCGTAATATTTTATCTCCGGCTTGATGCCCCAGTGTATCGTTATAAATCTTAAAATCATCGATATCGATCATAATTAAAGTAAG
>JAPLMA010000034.1 GCA_026387255.1 Candidatus Omnitrophota bacterium
TCAAGAATACTGGTTAATAAACGCATGGTTGTGGTTTTGCCCGCGCCATCCGGGCCAACTAAACCAAATATCTCACCCTCCTCTACCTGGAGGTTAAAATCACTAACCGCGACAAGAGAAGTAAATCTCTTGGTTAACCCAACCGCTTTAATCGTAATCATTCTTTATTCAATAATGTAGGCATCGGCCGGCATGCCCGGCTTTAACTCAAGACTGGAATTATCTACCTGAACCTTAATGCGGTAGACTAATTTTACCCGCTCCTCCTGGGTTTGAATGAACTTAGGAGTAAACTCTGCCTGACTAGAAACAAAAGAAACGCGGCCCTTATATTTCTTACCGGCAAATGTATCAGTGGTTACCTCTGATTCCTGATTTAGTTTTACCCTGCCAAGATCTTTTTCATTGATATAAGCAGTAACCCAAATATTATTTAAATCCACCGCCGTAAAAACCGGAGTACCTGACTTAACCACCTCGCCGGCCAAGCTGCTCTTTACCAGAATATAACCATTCAGAGGAGAAGCCAGATCTGCAAAACCAAGACGGGTATCCGCTAACGCTAAAGAAGCTTTCAATTGTTCAACTTTGGCTTCACTAGCATTATATTTTGTTTTATCCTGATCTCTCTTCTGTATAGAAACTGCCCCCTCTTTAAGCAAATTCTCTGACCTTTGATAATCTATCTTCGCCAGTTCATAATCAAACTGAGCAGCTTTAAGTGAAGCAGCAGCGTTATCCTTCTCTTTAATTAATTCATCGGTATTTAGGCGCGCGACAATCTCGCCTTGCTTAACTACTTTTCCTTCGTCGGTAAGCAACTCAACTATCTGGCCGTCTACGCGAAAAGATATCCGCACATCATCTCCTTCAATATTGCCAGAAACTTTTATAACTTTATTAAGATTCTTTTCTTTTATGAAATATAATAAAGAAAATATGCCCGTAGCAACAATTACAACTATTAAAATAATTAATTTAACTTTATTTTTCATGCCTTGCCTCTCTGCCTGCCGGCAGGCAGGCTTAATACAGACTTTCCCATACTGCGGTCAAGATAAGCCTGCGCCATTAAATAATCGTAAGTCCCCGCCGCCAGATTTTTTTGGATTTGGGCAAGTGACACCTGAGCATCTAATACATCTAAATTGATTGCCACGCCATTTGCGTAACTAACCTCGGCAATCCTTAAAGCCTCATGTGCCTGCTCGACATTATCTTTCTGAGATTTAATGATCGCCTCGGATTCCTGCAGGCCAAGACAAGCCTTACGTACATCTACGGCAACCTGATCAACCAGATTATCTTGGCTAATTTTTGCCTGGGCATAGCGAGCCTTAGCCGCGTCGACTTTGGCCTTGGTGGAAAAACCTTCAAAAATAGGGAAATTCACCGTTACCCCGGCATTCCAATTTCTCTGTTTCTCATTAAACATATTGCCTAAATTATTTGAGCGGTAAGAATAACCCCCCAGAATATCAATCTGCGGACGATATCCTGACTTAGCCATTGCAATACCCCACTTATCGATATCAACACCCAAAGACTTTAATTTAATCTCCGGGCGTTCCAAATAAGCATTCTTTAAAAATTCATTTTCATCTATTTTGATAAAAGAATATGCCAGCTTTTCTTTTGTTTCAATTGGGTAGTCGACTTTACGCGCCAGGAGCTTATTTAATTCCGCTTTTAATGAATCAATCTCACTACGCGCCCTTACTACATCCGGCTCAAGTAAAGACACCTGCACTCCGGATTGCAGCATATCAAAACGCGAAGCCCGGCCATGTTTATACATCTGTTTTACATCTTCATAATGGGCGATTGCTTGAGCCAAAGCATCTTTGGCAATCCGTTCTGTTTCATATGCCAGCAAGAGTCCGTAATAAAGCCTGCGGGCATCAAACTCAACATCTAACTTTTTCGCACGCAAAGTTTCCTGCTGAACATCCAAAGAAATCTTCGCCTGTTTAAAATTAGCCATATTTGCCCCGCCGCTATAAACAGATTCGCTAAACGCAAGCTTAGCAAGATTATCATTATTATACCCAGAGAAAATATTTGGGCTAAGCACTTTATCATTATAAGTATAGGAACCCTGCAGATTTATCTGAGGCAGAAAAACACTTTTAGCGCCTAAAATATTAGCGCTGGCAACCGTAATTTCCTGTTCCTGCATTTGAATATCTTTATTATTCTGGAAGGCAATTAAAATTGCGTTGGTCAGGGTTAACTCAGTCGGTGCAAAAGATTGCTGATCTTGGCAAAAACCAGAAGAAAAAATAAAGAATACAGATAAAAATACAACACTAATAAATATTCGTTTTTTATCTGTCAATGCATCTCCTTTTTGTTAATTTGTTTATATTATTATAATAAAAATGAGGTTGCTTAGCAAGGATTTTAAAAAAGTAATATAAATAAAACCCCATTTCCCGCTTGATTAGGAAACAGTTTCCTAGGTAAACGGGAAATGGGGTTTTATTTATATTTATTAGCGGTAAAACTTAGGCTTGGGATATTTAAAAGGTTTTTTCGCCTGGCCATGCCTTGACTGTCCGTGGCTTGGCTGTCCGTGACCCCCTTGTCGAACCGAAGACCGGCTAAACTGATGGCTAGGTTCACCGAATTTATCCAGGGTAAGCTCCGCATGTTTTGAAACAGGCAAGGTGGCTTTAATAAGTTTTTCAATATCACGCACATCATGTCCCTGATCCGGAGTAGCAAAAGAAATCGCATGCCCCTTATGCCCGGCGCGAGCCGTGCGGCCGATACGATGCACATAATTTTCCGCATCCTCCGGCAAATCATAATTAAGCACCAGTTCGATCCCGGTAACATCAATACCGCGAGAGGCAATATCCGTAGCCACTAACACTCGATATTTGCCGGCCTTAAAACCTTCTAAAGCATCCCGACGCTGGGCAAGAGAACGGTTAGAATGTATTTCAGAAGCAGAATGGCCCATGTCCCTGATTGAGCGGACAATTTTTTTGGCATTATGCTTAGTGCGTGAAAATAATAATACTGAGCCGTGGTATTGAGCCAAGAGTTTTTTAAGTAACTGCGTTTTAGCTTCTTTTTTAACAATAAATAATTCCTGAGTAACCTTCTCCACGGTAGTTCCGGAAGGAGCAATTTCAACGCTCAAAGGTAATTTCATATACTTAGTAGCAATATTCATAATTTCTTTAGGCATGGTAGCAGAAAAAAGCATGGTTTGTCTTTCGCGCGGCAGGAAACGTAGAATTTTCTCAATTTGCGGGGCAAACCCCATGTCCAACATGCGATCCGCTTCATCCAACACCAACATAATTACGCTATCCGGCAAAAAGTTCCACTGCGACATATGATCAATTAATCTTCCGGGTGTAGCAATCACTACCTGGGGATCCCGGCGCAAAGCCTGCACCTGAGGTGGCATCGGCGCCCCGCCAATCAAACAGGCAGTGCGCATACCAAAAGCCCGCGCGATTTCCCCAAAAGCTTCATCAATCTGAATCGCCAATTCTCTAGTCGGAGCAAGTACTAACCCGATACCTTTTTTCTGCACCAGGCGCTGGACCATCGGAATAGCAAAAGAGTGAGTTTTACCGGTTCCCGTCTGGGCAATACCCACGATATCTTTTCCTTCCAGTGCCAGAGGGATCGCCTTGAGCTGAATAGGCGTAGGAACCTTAAACTTCATCCGTTCTAAAATATCCAAAATCTTCGGAGCAATACCCAGACCATAAAAATTCGCCGTTACCGGGGTAATTTTATCTGCATTTAGCTGTTTATTCGTCATGCTGCTTTCATTCCCTTAGGTTTATCATCATAAGCTAAAAGGCCAAGATGAACATGGCAATATAATTCATGATTATAGATACTTAAAACATGCTTACAATGTGAAAATTTACATCTCCTGCCTTTAAGTGAAGTCTTAACTTTTTTGATCTTACACCTCCCTGACTGCCCTACCGGCAGATAAACAAAAAAACCACAAAGGTTAGTTGTGGTCCTTGACGGCATACAAAATCCCTAATCTCTAATTTATTATACCCCTTTAACCCGCTTTGTCAACCATTATAATAGGACCCTGTTTCCCAACTAATCGGGAAACAGGGTCCTAAAAGGCGTCTTCGCAAGATCTGTAAGGAATTTAGCCTTAAGCAACCCCTCATTCCATTCTCCAGCTGGAGTCGAATCCCAAACTATCCCCCCACCAATCCCCATCTCTGCCGGCCGGCCGGCAGATAAAGCTTGCCTACCTTTAATTAAAAACGTACGAATCGGAATATTAAAAAACATATCTTTATCCGGAGTAATGTAGCCAATCGCACCGGTATAGATCTTACGCTGGTTTTTCTCTAATCCGTTAATTATCTCCATGGCGCGGATCTTCGGAGCCCCGGTAACCGATCCGGAAGGGAAAATCGCCGAAAAAAGATCATAAATTGAGATATCCTTCTTAATCTTAGCCGTAACAGTAGAGGTCATCTGGCAAAGAGTTTTATATCTGGCTACTTCAAAAAGCGTGGGCGCCTTGATATTCTTTCCCAATCGCCCCAAATCATTCCTTAAAAGATCAGCAATCATTACATTTTCCGCCCTATTCTTACGGTCATATTTAAGGCACAGCGGAGCAATTAGATCCGAGATCAAGCTTTTCCCCCGTGGCCAAGTGCCTTTCATGGGTTTAGTAACCAAATGCGTGGAACTTTTCTTAATGAACAACTCCGGAGACAGGGAAAGAATCTGAAATTCATCGGTCTGAATATAAGCAGGATATGGCACCGGCTGCTCCTTTAAAAGCTGATTATACAAAGACAGCGCTTCGCCGTAAAATTCAAAAAGCAGCTTAAGGCAATAAGTAATCTGATAAACATCACCTTTAGCAATATAATCACGAATTGCATTTATATTTAAGGAATATTGTTCTTGTGTAATATTTAAGCGCAGGTTTTCTAGGCGATAACCCGGGGCAGGCTTGGTAAATTTATCCTTAAGCACATTCTTATATGCGCCTAAATAAATAAGCGGAAAATCATACTGCTTATCCTGATATAATTTTTCTTCAAAATAATATCCAGCTTCATAAGATAAAAACCCGGCTAGATAATACCCTTGGCTAAGCGCTAATTCAATATCCTTAAAACTTGACTTAAAAATTGCCGGATCGGTGCAAGAGATAATAAATTCCGGATCCTGGAATAAAAGTGGTTTTCTTTCGAATTGCGTTAATACCTTCATTGCTTTGTAACAAATCTTTATAATTTTCACAGTAGGGGAGGTTTAAACCTCCCCTACTGTAAGCCCTAGTTTATTATGTTATCTTTATTTAAAACCGTCCCCTTTATTCTTTATTCATAACGCAATGCTTCGATAGGATCAAGTGCGGCCGCCTTCTTCGCCGGCCAGAGCCCAAAAAGTATGCCAACGACCAGCGAGAATGAAGTTGAAAGTACCACCGAAAACATGGAAACTTTTACAGACCAACCGGCAAAAACAAACCAACATAATATTCATAATGCCAATGCCACCGACTAAAAGCGAGATTCCCGCAATCGCCCCCAGCAACATGGACATAGTTTTAGTCGTCGTTTCCAGCGTGTCCTTAATATCGGACATGTTGCGAATCTGAAATGCATCTTCTGCCTCTTTGGGAT
The DNA here is from genome assembly GCA_026387255.1 of Candidatus Omnitrophota bacterium. Lineage (GTDB taxonomy): Bacteria > Omnitrophota > Gorgyraeia > Gygaellales > Profunditerraquicolaceae > UBA6249. Next base: position 5,649 of record JAPLMA010000034.1, read on the forward strand.
TAAGCCGGTGCTGCTTAATAATCAGCTCACTTATTGCCGCTTGTGCCGCCTCAATGGAACCCGGATTTTTTGCTTCGACATAAATAGTATCCACATACTCTTTCCCAAAAACCCTAAACATCGCGGTGGTCACCGGGATCACCGCCACATCATCTTGATCATGAAAAGTATTGGCTCCCTTAGCCGGCAAAATACCGATTACTTTAAAATTGAGCAGATTTATTTTTATGGTTTGGCCAATCGGGTTTGCCTCGCCAAATAACTCCCTGGCCACAGTCGTACCAAGCAACACAACCTTTTCCCGCATTTTTACTTCACTCTCCGTAAAAAATCTTCCCACCGCCGGATATGCCGCTCGGATAGATTCATAATCAGCGCCTACTCCTTCCACCTGCGTATTCCAATTGCTATTTCCATAGACCATCTGGCCTCTTCCGGTTACCGAAGGGCTAACGCTCTTAACCACTTCCGTTAGTTTAGCCATCGCCGCGATATCTGCCAGAGTAAAACGCGTTACCGTACCCGCTTGCATGGACACCCCGTGCATTTTCGAGGAACCCGGCCGAACAACCAAAAGATTACTCCCCAAAGATGCTAATTGTTTTTCAATTGACTCCTTAGCCCCTTGACCCAAAGCCAGCATGGCAATCACCGCACAGACCCCGATTAATATACCCAGGATAGATAGGATTGAACGCATTTTATTCGAAAGCATCGCTGCTACTGCCTGATGCAAATAATCCAGAAACTTGGTTCCCCCGGCAGTTTTATGCGACTTAGAAAGAATATTATTTACTAAATTATCTTCAATCGAAACTACTTCAGTTATTTTTCTTTCTTCTTGCTTACGCTGATCAGAGATGATTACTCCGTCGCGCATCTGAATGACCCGGCGGCAATAAGCGGCAACCTCCAATTCATGAGTGACAATTACAATTGTCTTTCCTGCTTGATTAAGTTTTTGCAGGATATTAATTATCTCTACTTTACTTTTTGAATCCAGGTTACCCGTCGGCTCATCCGCAAAAATAATTAAAGGCTCATTCACTAAAGAACGGGCGATCGCCACTCTCTGCTGCTGGCCTCCGGATAATTCATTAGGCCGATGCCGGATCCTGTCCTGCAAACCTACTCCTGCAAGCTCTTCTTTAGCCCTCTGTTTTAAATGCCTTTTCCCGGCGTAAATTAACGGCAGTTCCGCATTTTCCAAAGCGCTCATGCGCGGTAATAAATGAAACTGCTGAAAAACAAAACCGATTATCCTGTTACGCAACAAGGCCTGTTCTTCGTCGGAAAGGTTAGTAATATCCTTGCCTCCTAAATAATAAGTACCTGAGTCCGGGCGGTCAAGTAAACCTAAAATATGCATCAGTGTGGATTTACCGCTTCCGGAGGCCCCCATAATCGCCACAAATTCTCCGGAAGATATTTTTAAGGATACCCCGGACAGAGCCTTAACCTCTACCTTACCCATGGAATAGGTTTTAGATATATTTTTTATTTCAATCATTTATTTGCTATTTCTGGTCGTGGTTGTTTTCTTCTGGCCAAACGGCGTAAACGGACTACTGCCGGTATCGCTTTTAGGAAGTACGAATTTTTTATTCTTAATCACCAGGATATCTTTCTCCTGAACACCCGAAAGAACTTCGATAAACTTATCATCGGTTACCCCCAACTCAACCGGCTGATGCAATAAATCAACTTGGCCTTCTTTCTTAATCAAGACAAAACTTTCATCTTTATCTCGATATATCGCTTCTACCGGAATAATCAGAATATCCTCTTTACTGTTTTCGATAAAATTTATGGTAGTATTCATCCCGGAGCGAAAAAAATCCGGGATACTCTGTGGAATAAGATCCACCTCATAAATTGTAACATTGTTTACTGTCTTAGATTCATAATATACATGCTCCACAACGGCATTGATTTTAGTATCCGGATATGCATCTAGAATAATAACCGCTTTTTGACCAAACTTTACTTTTCTAATATCAGTCTCATCAACCTGGGCACGTCCAATAAGCTGATCCGACAAAACCACTACCGCATCTGCGGTAGTCACGGTCTGCCCGGGTTGAGTAGTAGCGACAATCACCTCTGCGTTAATCGGCGCCAATAAAGCAATCGGCTTATAAGCCTCTTGCCAATATTTTAACTTTTCTTCTCCTTGCCCGCGGGCAGCATCCAAAAGCGCTGCTCTTTCGGTCGAGCTCATCCAAGCCAGCGTAGTACCGACTTTAACTTTCTGGCCTTCTTTAACTAAAATACTTTCTATGCGGCCGCCCACCGGAGGCCTGACCTCAAGACGATTCTTAGGTAAAACCATTCCGGTAGTTGAGATAACTGTCTGAATACTACCCCGGGTGACCATTACTTCTCTGACCATATTATCCGTATCCACTTTTGGCTTAAATCTCATTGCTATAAATACACCTGCAACTAAAACCACCACAATCACTAAGATTATTTTAAATTTTTTATTCATATTCTAATACTTCTCCTTTCGCCTGAATCCACTTTGCCTCAGCCAACAGCGCCGCCTCCTGAGCATCTAAATAATTTCGCTTAGCTTTTACCAGGTTATCTTCAATAATCGTCCAGTTATCAAAATTGACAAATCCGATAGAATATTGCGCCTGGGCAATTTTAGAGCGTTCCTGCGTGGCAATTAATGCTTTGTTCTGCACTGAAACATTTTCTATTGCATCCTGCAAGATTGCCCAATTTTGCTGTAAGGTTAAAATAGCGCTATCCAGAGCACTCCTCTGATTCTCTTCCAACTGCCTGACTAAAGCCTGAGCCTCTGAAACCTGCGCTATTCTTAAGCCGCCTTCAAATAAAGGCAGTGATAAACTAACTCCCAGGTCCCATTGTTTATCCCGCGGGCTCCAATGATCACCGGAGCGATTTGCTCCTGCGCTGCCGGTAATTTCCGGATAAAAATTAGCATAAGCAGATTTAAGGCTAAACTCTGCTGAACGCTTTTGGGCGATAAGTTTCTGCAAAGAGGGATTGTTTTTTGCCAATAACTCAAAATCCGGCTCCTTTGGCGCACTATCTTTTACCTGAAAATCTCCCTGCGCATGCAAAGGAGTCAATTTTTTTCTACCCATTTCTTTAACCAACTCCCTCTGAGCCACTCCAACTGCTCTTTTAGTTTGTGAAATCCCATATTGCGCGTCCGCCAGATCCGCTTCAGCGGTTAATAACGCGCCTTTATGCTCCAGGCCCGACTCATAACGCAAAACAATCAGTTCTAAATTACTTCTTCGAATATTATAAATTTCTTCAGTAATACGCAACATCTCCTGGGCCTTTAAAAGATCGATAAATGCCGAACGCAACCTGAATCTCACGCTGGTTGAAGTAAATCTAAAACCCTGCTTGGCGGCAACAATATTCTCAACAGAAGCCTTTAGATTATTAATCGTTTTATTCCCGTCGAATAAAAGTTGCGTACCGCTTACTCCATAAGCAAAGGTATTCGTCTCCTGACCGCTGCTTTGGGAAGTTTGCGCGCTTAAGCTTGAGGCAATTTGAGGAAATAAACCGCTGGCAGTTTGCTGCTTAACTGCCTCAGACTGCTTAACTATTTGTTGGGAAGCAATCAAATCCGGATGATTCTTAGCTGCCTCCTTAATGCAAGCGCCCCAGGTAAGTATCTCTTCAGCGGCAGAAAGCTGGCCAGCGCCAATAATTAAAAAAACAGTCACCAAAATATAAATAATCTTTAATTTCATTTATTTTTCATTATTGCATTAAAAGAAACGGGATGGTTCTATTTTTTATTAAATTATAAAGAAGAATAGAACCATCCCGATGTTTTATTCACGACTTATTATAACATAAAAACGAAAAAATAGTCCTGTCACCTTTATTTATAGTCGTTTACCGAAAATATAAAGCGGCACATCCCGATGTAAAATATGCCTAAAATAAGAGCGCTTTCCTTTGTATAGTTGCCCAAATCCCTGCGACAAAAAGAAATTAGCCGCTTGATCAGACATCGTGGCTAAATGTACTCCGAATACCCCTTCGAACTTAAGATAATCTAAATAGGCATTGATTAATTTGGCGCCAATATCCTGCCTGCGAAAATCGGCTTTAATATTCAAATGAAAAGTAGCCGGGTATGCCCGGTTAAAATCCGGCGTCTTAATTCCGTTAATCAACAGATCTTTTAAACAACTAAAAATTAAAATTAGATTTTTTTTCCTTAAAAAAATCCCGCTTTTTAAAGCTTTAAAAAATACAGGCAGGACAATTTGACGGTTAAATATTGCTTCGGCGGCGATTTTATTTTTAGCACCAATAAGGTAGCCTACGATTTGATCATTGATCCAAGCTACAAAACATGAACCAGGCTCATAATCCGTAAAATATAAACTTAAGGCATCACTAATCACTTCCTGGCCCTGAAAAAATAATCCGGCAGACTCTCCCATTAACGCGGTAGCATAGGCAATTTGCCTGACCGCAGCCTTATCTTTAGCTTGGAATTTCCTTATTTCTACTTCCCCGGGCATGGCTCTTTCTCTCCTTTACCTTCTTTACCACAAAAAAAGTGAGGCCATAAACTACTATCGCGCAAACAACGCCCAAAACTAAACTCCCTAAAAATAATGGCTGATAAAAACTGATTATTTTCTGAAAAGTTAGATTTTTAAAAAATCCCCAATCTAAAGGCGGAAGATTTTTTTTTAAGATCAAGCGGCCTATTTCGTACCCCGCCCAAGTTATAAAGGGGACCGTCGGAGGAAGTGAAAGATTAGTACCGAGAAAAATAGCTATTTTATTCGCTGGCCGTACAATGATTGCCGCTATGATCACTAAAACGGTATGCAAGCCATAAACCGGAAGCACGGAAATAAAAGCCCCGATCCCAGCGCCTAAGGCAATCTCCTGCGGGCTGTTGTGCTGCCGGATAAGCTTAACGAGGATTTTTTTGAATTTAAATTTCAAGTACGTAAACTAACTCGCGCTCCCACTACCAACTCAGAAATTAATTCTTTCACCGAAACTATATTTTGAATGCGATAAGCATTACTTCCGCACATAGCAAAACCTTTATCCATCTGCCCCCGAGAGGCATTCAGCAGCGCTTTAGCAATACAATAGTTTACTTTCTTCGGATCACAGGTATATAAACAATGATACTGACAATCAAAATCTATACGCGCGCCCTGAATTATACGTTTAACAAACTCATTACAGATAACTCTGCCCGGCAGCCCGACCGGACTCTGGATAACTACAATATCCTCTTGCTTAGCCGCCAGATACGCTTCCTTATATTCCTGGGCCACGTCACATTCGTGCGTACAAACAAAACGCGTGCCCATTTGAACGCCACTTGCGCCTAAGCGCATAAATTTAGCAATATCTTTGCCGTCAAAAATACCGCCGGCGGCAATCACCGGAATCTTGGTTGAGCCATTTTCAAACCCTTGCGCGACGATGACGACTTGCTGAAGAATATTCTCTAAGGAAAATTTTTCTTTATCCTCAAGTTCAGCGAGACTATACCCCAAATGCCCTCCGGCCAAAGGCCCTTCCACAATCAAAGCATCCGGAAGACGTTTGTATCGCCTTTGCCAAGTACTACAGATAATACTGGCTGCCCGCGCTGATGAAACGATCGGGATTAATTTAGTTTTGGTATTTTTAATTAAAGCCGGCAGCCTCAGCGGCAATCCCGCTCCGGAAATAATCACATCTACAGATTCATTCTGCGCGACATTAACCAAGTCCTCATAGTTAGTCAAAACACACATAATATTCACGCCGAACGGGTTTTTGGTTTTCTGGCGGGTCTGCCGAATGCTCTGCGTAAAAGATACACAAGAGCGTTCCGGATAACTCAACTCCTTATTTTCGACTTCCTCGCCTAAACCCACGGCCGCAATCACACCTAAGGCCCCTTCATTGGATACCGCAGAAACTAAGGATGAATTTGACACACGCACACCCATACCACCCTGAATAATCGGTAGCTGGATTTTTAAATCACCGATAAATAAATCTTTAAATTCAGTATTCATTAATTTTATTTTCTTTTAAGAAATTAATCTAAAAAACTAGGGGATCTCATTTCTTAGATTTGATAAATAAAGATAGGTAAATATTTTTATAATTATATACGTAATTTACGATTATATCAAGAATTATCATGTAGGGTTTAATTATTCATGTAGGGGGCAGGCATGCCTGCCCCCTACAAATTTTTTTAATAAAAACGCAGACAATTTACCAGGCAACCGGAAAATAATCTTTTAAAAATTTACCGCACCAATGTTTACCGGTAATTATCCCGTCAAAAAACGGATCACACACTCTGGCTGCCCCATCGACAATGTCTAAGGGGGGCTGGAAATCATGTCGCTCTTGTTTGCGCATCGAAAGAGCAGCCGGATCCTCATCCGTCACCCATCCGGTATCCACAGAATTCATGAAAATTCCGCTTTTAACCAAGTCACTGGCTGAGGTATGGGTTAACATGTTTAAAGCCGCTTTAGCCATATTGGTATGCGGATGGCGCTCGGTCTTAATATAACGCGAGAACTTCCCTTCCATCGCCGACACATTCACAATATGCTTTTGCCCGGTGTTTTGACGTTTCATCAGCAATGATAATTTATTGCACAATACAAAAGGCGCAATCGCATTCACCAGTTGAATCTCGATCATCTCTGCGGTAGGAATTTGGCCCAAACAAAGCCGCCAGCTGTTGGTTTGGCGCAAATCTACCTGTTGCAAATCCGCATCCAATTTGCCCTGGGGAAAAACCTCCTGCGCAGGCAAAGTATGATCATGGGTATAAGGAATCTGGGAGAGTTTTGCCGATGCAAAAAGCCCCACACCCGGAGCTTTTTGGTTCCAGGCGATCGGCAGCCCTAAATCCGTCCTCGAATAATTATTAGAAATATCTAAAAGTTTTTTCTTGCACTCCTGGAAAGATCCCAACAATAGGCGCGCATTTGCCGGTAAATCTGAAAATTCTGTATTTTCTTTTTCTATTAAATGCGCGTAAAACCCCGGCGGCCGCCTCACCGTCTGAGCCGCGTTATTAATCAAGATATCCAAACGCTCATATTTCTGATTAATAAAGTTACAGAAAATTTCAACGCTCGGCGTATGACGCAGGTCCAATCCATAGATATGTAATTGCTGGCTCCACTTTGTAAAATCAGGTTCAGCTGAATACCGTAGCGCAGAATCTACTGGAAAACGCGTAGTGGCAATAACTTGAGCCCCCGCGCGCAACATCATCAACGTCGCCTGATATCCGATCTTTAGGCGCGATCCGGTAATTAAAGCAACCTGGCCGTTAAGCGGCGCGGTTTGAAAACGTTTTTGATAATTAAAATCCGCGCAACGCGGGCACAGAGCATCATAAAAAAAATGCAGCCGCTTAAATTCACTTTTACAGATATAGCAAGCCCGGGGAGTGATTAATTCGGGCCGCTCCTGCTCTAATTTAACTTCTGTACTGGTAATCTGCGCCGGCGCAGCAAATACAGTTGCCTGACGCGCGCTACGAATACCGGTAGAGGCCCGGATAGAACGCTCGTAACTGGCGATTTTTTGTTTTTTAATGCGCTGGCAATCTCTTTTGCGTTTATTGATTTCATCGCGGTTCGGGCGCGAGAGCTGTCCGGTTACAGTGATCAGTTCAATTCTTTGCTCTCTAGTTAAAGAAGCCAACTGCTGGCTATCATCAACTAAATCCCTAAGCAACCTAATAGATTCCTGAATTTCTTTCTCAGAATATTTCATCATCTCTTTGTAGCTTTGTAGACAGTGTACGTAACATCATGTAACACAAATAGTTATAAAAGAAATACCGCCCCCCTACTCTTAACCATATTTGTTTCATAAATCACTTATTATCAGACACTTCCGTAAACTGTCTACTCTACTATTTAACTCTTCGACGGATGATTAAAATAATAAAAGATAAAAGAAATAAAAAACCTGCACCTAGTGCTAGCCGAGCAAATAACCTAATCTTTTTTTGCATCAGGTCTACCCAAGTGGCATCAGTATCTATTCCAATGATTCCTACTGTCTTGCCGAATTCATCTTGAAGCGGAGCATATCCGGAAATAAATGTTCCCCATACATCGGTAGTAACTTTTCTATCTGCCGCAGGCCGATCATAAGCACTGATCAGATCCGGTAATTCTCGCGCATCATATTTGTCTCCGGGAAGAGCAGTAGGACATCTGGCGGTAATTATCTGCGGTAAGGGATCCGCATCAACCACGTATTGCAAAATACCCGGCTGATCCGTAGCGGTCAGGATATAAACATATTTAAGAGTGGGATTTATTTTTTTAATCATTAATAATTTCTGCGCAATCAACTGATACTCTGGCGTCCCTTCTCCCCTTTGCACCAACGGTATTTTTTTCAGCACTGCAACATCTATACTCAGAGCAGCATTAGCCGCAATTGAGATCAAACGCTCTCGAGTCTCCTGGAAAGAACTCTGCAAACGGTAATCAGAAAAAACAAAATTTCCCACCATTAATAAAAATAATATTGCAGTAAAAGAAATTGCCGAACAACGTTTCATCATTATTCTTCCTCCCTGAAAATTAATTAAGCATTGATTTCGTTAACAAAAATCATTTCATAGTTCTTAGATTTAATTATATAAGCCTCTACTAATATAGCAAGCGTAATCTACCCCTATTCTATTTGCCTTGTTCGCGCGTAAACCAATTCTGTGTTCGTAAACAGAATTTCACTAACATCAACATCACCGGCACTTCAATCAATACGCCGACAACCGTTGCCAGCGCCGCTCCCGATGAGATCCCAAAAAGCATCGTCGCTGTAGCAATCGCAACTTCAAAATGATTACTTGCGCCAACCATTGCCGATGGAGCCGCATCCTCATAGCTTAACTTCAATTTCTTGGCCAGATAGTATGTGATTGCAAAAATTAAACAGGTTTGGATAAAAAGCGGAATGGCAATCCATAAAATCGTTAATGGCTGCGCAAGAATAATTTCCCCCTTGAATGAGAACAAAAGCACCAGCGTAAATAGGAGCGCAATGATTGAAACTGGCGATAATACATGAAGGAATTTCTCATTAAACCATTTTATACCTTTAAACGCTACAATCAGCTTGCGCGAAAAATATCCTGCGATAAGAGGCAATGCCACATAGATAACAATTGATAATAATAACGCCTGCCAGGGAACCGGCATTCTGCCAACACCCAGAAGAAATCCGCCTAAAACTCCGTAGAGTAAAAGCATAGTTAAAGAATTAATGGCCACCATAACCAGAGTATGCCCGTCATTTCCTTTGGCCAGGAATCCCCATACCAAAACCATCGCTGTACAAGGAGCAATACCAAGCAGAATACACCCGGCAAAATAACTACGCCAAAGCGGTACTTGAAGCATTTTTAAGCCTTCATGCATAACTACCGCACCAGAACCATGCATAGAACCCAACAACCAATCTGCTCCGGGTGGCAATTTAACAAAATCTACCGCCTCCGGGCCGATTAATCCTTTAAACACAATTCCCAGAAAAAAATAAGCTATAGCATACATGGTGAAAGGTTTTACTGCCCAATTCACAAAAAGTGTCAACCATACCGGCTTAGGCGATTTCCCTGCTTTTATAACTTCAGCAAAATCAATCTTTACCATTATGGGATACATCATGAAAAACAAACAAATAGCTATCGGAATAGAAACAACCGGAGCACCACTCACATAAATCGAAAAGCGATCAAGAAATTTCGCCGCAAAAGGAGCAACCTTGCCAATCAATACCCCTAACGCAATACATACAAAAACCCACAGCGTAAGATATTTCTCAAAAAAACTTAAACTTCTTTCTTCATGAACAACCCTCTCCATGTTTGTCTCCTAATTAAAATAATCTCAATATATATATCCCTATATAATACAAGCCAACAAAGATAAATACGACTCCGGTAATCTTTCGAGTATAGTATTCAAGCCGCGTGATCCGATTAAACCAATGGCTCAAGGATGTCACGCCCAAGGCAATGGCAACAGCAAAAATAAGAACCGGT
>JAPLMA010000095.1 GCA_026387255.1 Candidatus Omnitrophota bacterium
ACTTGGCCCCGAATTAAACTCTGGGCAAAACGCTGAAAACCTGGATTAGGAATAAAAGATGCCAGAGTTGCCGGAAACAAAATAATTGACTGGGCAAAGATAATCGCAATAACTCCAGAGGTATCCACCTTTAGCGGAATATAGGTGCTTTGGCCGCCATAAATTTTACGCCCCACGATGCGCCGGGCATATTGCACAGGAATCTTTCTTACGCCCTGAGTAATTAAAATTACCGAAAAAACCACACCCACCAGCAAAAAAGCCATAATTAACAAAGTAATCGGCTGAATCTGCCTACGGCTGGCAGCAAAAGGTGAAATTAAAACAAAAAGCTGATTAAGCGCGGTGGGAATCCGTGAAATAATACCGGCGGTAATGACTAAAGAAATACCGTTACCGATACCCCGCTCCTGGATCTGCTCACCCAGCCACATAATAAAAATCGTTCCAGTGGTTAGCGTTAAAACTGTTAAAATCCGGAATCCCCACCCCGGATGCATAACAATCTGCAATCCTTCAAAGCGGGCCGGATTTTCAAGCCAAAGAGCGATAAAATATGATTGCACAACCGATAACAAAACTGTCCCATAACGCGTAAACTGGTTGATCTTCTCGTATCCGGCTTTACCTTCTTTGGCCATTTTTTCAAAAGCCGGTATAACTGCCGTAAGTAACTGCATGATAATCGAGGAGGAGATATAAGGCATGATCCCCAGGGCAAAGATAGTTAAGCGTTCCATCGCGCCACCGGAAAACATGTTGATTATGCCAAAGAGCGTGCCACCTTGAGTTTTAGAAATACGATTAAAAAAATCTGCTAAGGCCGCCCCATCAATGCCCGGGGTAGGAATATAGCAACCCACGCGATAAACCGCAATCAGAGCAGCGGTAATAATTAATCGTCTTTTTAAATCTGGGATTTTAAAAGCATTAACCAGTGCATTAAACATTTACGAGCTCAGTATTTCTGCTTTACCACCGGCATTGACAATTTCCACAGATGCACGTTTTGAAAATGCATGCGCCTGAATAGTCACCGCATTCGAAATTGAGCCCTTCCCTAATATTTTAATTAAGGCAGACTCATTACGGATTAAACCATTTGCTTTTAAAAGAAGTGGCGTAATAATAGTTTCTTTAATTGCCTTCAAATCGCCAAGATTAACAATCTGATAAACTTTCTTAAAATTACTTACAAATCCTCGCTTGGGCATTTTACGGATCAGCGGAGACTGGCCTCCTTCAAAACCTAAATAAAAATGCCTTCCGGCGCGGGAGGTCTGCCCCTTGCTTCCCCGGGTAGAGGTTTTACCGTGGCCAGAGCTAGAACCGCGGCCCAGGAGTTTCCTCTTTTTACGTGAACCAATTGGACTCTTAAGATTAGATAGAGAAACAGTCTTAACCAAGGGCTGTTCTTTAATTTCCTTAGAAACCATTTTCTTGGCACTTACCTTAACTGGCGCTTTTTTCTCGCCAGAAGTTCCGACAGCGGAAACTTTTCTGATTAAGTGTTTTTTAACTGGGTGTTTTACTTCGAATTCTTTTTTCTTCATTTTAATTTTATGGCTTAAGTTCCATGAGGCCCTGCATTGTAGCCTTAATAACATTTATCGGATTATTTGATTTTAAACATTTAGTAAGACCGGACCGGCGGCAATAACCCCGGTACCTTCGCTGGCCGGCTTAAGCATTACTGAAGCTGCCCCAAATTTCCCGATTATTTCGTGAGGAATAGTTGAGCCCTCCAAAGGAATCTTAAATAGGCTCTTCTTGGCCTTAGTTAAAGATTTACGAATAGCTTCGGCAACTTCATTGGCTTTATCCAGGGCAAAACCTACTCTGCCCTTAGTATCACCGACAACCACTAAAGCGCTAAAATGCAATTTCTTTCCACCCTTAGTTACCTTAGTAACTCGGTTTATACTAATAACTTTTTCAATTAGATCTGATTGCTGTCCAATGTTTAATTCTCTCATAGCTTAAAACTCCATTCCGCCTTTTCTTAATGCCTCGGCAAAAGATTTAACCCTGCCGTGATAAAGATATCCTGCTCGATCAAAAATTACCTTACTTACTCCTTTTTCTTTGGCGGTTTGGGCAAATAATTCACCAAAGAGCACTGCTGATTTAAGGTTTCCCGCGCTAGAAAACTTATTCTTTATTGCCTTATCTTTAGTAGAAAGGGAAAATAAAACCTTACCCACAGTATCATCTAAAACCTGTGCCGAAATATTCTTTAACGAGCGATGCACAACCAAACGCGGCTTCTCTTGGGTACCCAACATCCTCATCTTGATTCTTTTATGCCTCTTTAGCCTTAACTCTTCTTTTTTTCTCATTTTATTTACCGGTTGCTTGTGCCTTCCCCACCTTCTTCTTGACATGTTCTCCGACAAAACGAATCCCTTTGCCTTTATAAGGCTCAGGGGGATGAAACGCACGAATCTCAGTTGCTACTTTTCCGATTAACTCTTTATCAATTCCTTTGATCACCAATTGAGTCGGTTTAGGAGTTTCAATCTTAATATTCGCGGGAATTAAATAATTTACCGGATGTGAGAATCCTAAGGCCATATTCAATTTATCCCCGACTACCGCTGCCTTAAAACCTACCCCCTGAATCTCTAGCTCCTTAAGATACCCTTGAGTTACTCCCACAATCATATTTACAATAAGCGCACGAAATAATCCATGCAGGGATTTATCAATCTTGGTATCCGCTACTCTTTTTACCAAAAGCTGGCCATCTTTAATTTCTAGGCTAATGCGGTCAGATAGTTTACGCGTAAGTTTTCCTTTCGGCCCCTCAACGCAAACAACTCCATCCTTAATTTCAATCTTCACATCTTTAGGTATCTCTACTAATTTATTTCCAATCCTAGACATTTATTTTTCCCTTACCAAATATAACCAATAACTTCGCCACCCACACCCAACTCCCTGGCTTCTTTATCGGTAATTACACCCTTAGAAGTAGAAACAATCGCTAATCCCCGGCCGCGCAAAACTGTCGGGACCTTCTTTCCTTTAACATAAACCCTTAAACCAGGTTTAGAAATTCGTTTAATATTACGAATCGCAGATTTACCCGCAATATACTTTAAATAAACCCTAACTTCTCCCTG
>JAPLMA010000086.1 GCA_026387255.1 Candidatus Omnitrophota bacterium
AGATAAAACTCCTTTGATTTGAGCCAGATAAAAAGCAAATAAATACAGTGCCGTCAATTGAGCGGTGTAAGCTTTGGTCGAAGCAACCCCAATTTCCGGGCCAGCATGAATATAAATTACGCCGTCAGATTCACGCGTCAGTGTTGAACCTAAAACATTACATATAGAGATTATGTTGCAGCCGCGCCGTTTAGCCTCCCGAATACCCGCCAAAGTATCCGCTGTCTCACCAGACTGGCTGATGGCAATCACCAGCGTCTCTGGGCCAATCAAAAGATCCCGATACCGAAATTCGCTGGAAACATCAATTTGCGCAGGAATTTGACAAAGTGATTCCAGCACATATTTAGCCACCATGCCGGCATGATAGGCTGTACCGCAGGCAACAATAAAAATATTTTTAATATCTTTGAGCTTAGTTTCCGGAATATTCTGTTCTTGAAAAAATATTTTACCGGTTTTCTTTTGTAGGCGGGAATTAATTAAATTTTCCAGAATCCTGGGCTGTTCATTAATTTCTTTAAGCATAAAATGATCAAACCCTGATTTTTCCGTCTGATCAATATCCCAGTTAATCTGCGTAGTGGCCTTAAAAACAGTTTTTCCTTGGAGATTGCTAATTTTAAAATGATCTTGGTCTAAAACTACAATTTCATTTTCATCAAGAAAAACAACCTCTTTGGTAAAACCCAGTACTGCCGGAACATCCGAGGCCAGAAAATTTTCCCCTTTACCCACTCCGATGATTAAAGGGCTGCCTAGCCGAGCCCCCACTAACTTATTTGGCTCATTGGCACAAATTACTCCAATAGCAAATGAGCCAACTAACCGCTTAAGCGCCAAAGATACTGCTTCTTCTAAAGGAATATTTTTATAAAATTTTTCAATTAAATGCACGATTACTTCGGTATCCGTTTGGCTGCGGAAGATATGCCCTTCTTTAATCAGTTGGATTTTAAGCGCTTCATAATTTTCAATAATTCCATTGTGCACAACAGCAATCTGCCCGGAGCAATCATGATGGGGATGAGCATTGGCCTGCGTAGGGGCTCCATGAGTTGCCCAGCGCGTGTGCGCAATGCCAACTGAGCCACAAAGAGGCTTGTTTGTAACCAACTTTTCCAGTACGCTGATTTTTCCGGGAGCTTTTCTTATTCCGATATTTTTTTTATGAGGAAGGATTAATGCTATGCCGCTTGAATCATAACCGCGATATTCCAAGCGCTTTAAACCGGCTAAAAGAATAGGCTGTGCTTCTTTTCCGCCGATATATCCGACTATGCCGCACATAATAACACCTTAAATTTTTAGTGACCCCGACGGGATTTTCCCGCCAAGACATCTATTGAACAGGCGGGATCCCGCCTCATCTTTAAGAGTCTGGCGGGAGAACCCGTGTCACCCCGCCTTAACGGGGTACACTATTTTCATGACCCCAACGGGATTTGAACCCGTGTCGAGAGCTTGAAAAGCTCTTGTCCTAGACCAGGCTAGACGATGGGGTCGCAACTTCTACTAACTTCTTAAACTTAGCGTTGCCCTTATAGCTTTTTAACTTATTTTCACGCTTGCGCGCCATAGTTTTATTATCAAACTGCTCTTGATAAATTAAGCTATACGGTCCTCTATTTTTTGTAGCAGTAACGCAATTTTGATTATGCTGCTTTACTCTTAGCTTTATATCCTTAGTACTACCTATATAATGCCTACCTTGGTTATTCTTTAAAACATATACATAATAGACCATTTAGGCTTGTCCTAGACCAGGCTTCCCGTTTCTCTAGATTTTATATCTTGGAAACGGGATCCCGCCTTTGCTTTAAAGACTCGGCGGGAAGACGACGGGGTCGAGTTTTACGCTTCCTCCTCCGCAATTACCGGAGCAACACAGGAAACTCGATCTTTATCCTGCAACTTAATTAAACGTACTCCTTGAGATGAACGTCCGGTCTCACGGATATCTTTTATCGCACAGCGCAGGAATATTCCGTTCTGAGTAATAACCATAAGCTCATCTTTATCGTTGACAGTTTTTAAATTTACTGCCTGGCCGTTTTTATCGGTAACCTTAACATTGATTACTCCTTTACCGCCGCGGCTGGTTAGCCGATATTCATCAATGGTAGTGCGTTTGGCAAACCCCAGCTCAGTCACGGTCAGGATAGTCGAGGCCTTTTGCGGAACCACCATATCAATAACTTCATCTTTTTTAGCCAAAGATATTCCCCGCACCCCACGCGCGCCCCTGCCCATTTCCCTCACTTTTTCTTCAGAAAATCTTATAGCCTTGCCTTGTCGGGTCCCAATGAGCAACTCTTGTTTGCCATCCGTCATCTCTACACCAATCAACGCATCCAACTTATCTAAAGTAATCCCGATAATTCCGCCTTTGCGCGGATTACCGTAGGCTTCTAGTTTGGTCTTTTTAATCTGGCCCAATTTGGTAACCATGACTAAATATTTATCTGAGGAAAATTCTTTTACCGGAATTGTTGAGCTTACCTTGGCGGACTGCTCCATCTGCACC
>JAPLMA010000044.1 GCA_026387255.1 Candidatus Omnitrophota bacterium
TGTTTCTTCGGTGATGGGTAATGGGGTTAAACGTATAGATCAGGCGATAAAATTGCGTGATTTAAAGATCAGGCGTTTTGGCGAAGAACTTTTAGTTTCAGCAAGAGTAAATTACTCAAGCTTCCGATAAATGTTTACTGGCATTGTTGAAGAATTAGGTCGAGTAAAAAAAATAACGTTCAGAACAGGGGTTATGCATTTAGAGATTAGCGCTAAAGAGGCATTGCTTGATACTAAGCTGGGGGATAGTATTGCGGTTAACGGAGTATGTCTTACGGTAGTTTCTATAGGTAGTAATTCTGTTAGTTTTGAAGTTATCGGTACAACTGTTAAAATTACTAACTTGGGATTATTAAAAATCGGACAAGCAGTTAATCTTGAACGTAGCCTGAAGGTAGGAGACAGAGTCGGTGGGCATTTTGTTTCTGGACACGTTGATTGTTTAGGCCTGATCCGTAGGAAAGCCTTGCGGAATGGGAGTGTTGAGCTTGAGATCGCTGTTCCGCCGGATTTTATACGTTACTGTCTGCCTAAGGGGTCAGTTTCTATTGACGGAATAAGTTTAACTTTAGCATTGATTCGCGCTAATATTTTTACGGTTTGCATCATTTCTCATACTCTTAAGAATACAACTTTAAATCTTAAGGGGCCCTCGGATAAATTGAACGTAGAATTTGATATTCTCGCCAAAAGAAATCCTGCTTAGCCCTTTCTATTATTGCGTATACTCTAAATTTCTGATATACTATTTTTATGAAATTATTAGAAAAAGAAAGAGCTCAAAATTTGCGCCTTAATGGTTTATCACTGAAGCAAATCGCCCAGACACTAGAAGTTTCTAAGGGTTCAGTAAGCGCTTGGGTTCGTAATGTAACAGTGTCTAGAGAGGCATTTTTTAATATTAATGAGCAGCGTCGTTTAGGCAGAGAACAAAGCCGTAAGACAAGACTCTCTAATATTGCTCGGCTTAATGGTGAGATCGATACTAAGTGTAGAGAAGAAATCATGCCATTATCTAATAGGGATTTGTGGATTGCCGGGCTTATGCTGTATGCGGGTGAAGGGTTCAAATCTACGAGTGTTTCAGGGCAGAGAGTCGAGATTGCCAATTCTAATCCCGAGATTTTACGTATATTCATAAAATTTTTAACAAAGGTATGTCTGGTTCCCAAGGAAAAGATTAAAGTGAGATTGATGCTATATGAAGATATATGCCCGGAAGAGGCAAAGGAATTTTGGTCAAGGGAGCTAGATATTGTTGCGGATCAGTTCTGCAAGCCTTTTATAAAAAGAAGTTATAAAGACGTACCTTATCGGCATCTTAGGCGTTCAAAATACGGCACAGCTCACGTGAATTTATGTGATATAAAAGTATATAAAAAGATTATTGGTTGGTTAAAAGCTTTTTACGAATATAATAAATTTTAGTTCTAAATAAATCAACGGGGAGTGGCTCAGCTTGGCTAGAGCGCTTGCTTCGGGAGCAAGAGGTCGTGAGTTCAAATCTCACCTCCCCGACCAGTTTTTATGAAAAAGCAACTCCATCTTTACTATTCAGGTAAGGTGCAAGGAATAGGGTTTCGCTATACTGTTTTAGATATCGCTTTGGGTCAAAATGTTTGTGGTTGGGTTAAGAATTTAAATGATGGGCGAGTTGAAGTTTTAGCGGAAGCACAAGAAGATACGCTTAGTGTTTTCCTTGAGCAAGTTAATCAACATTTTTCACATTACATAACAGATATAACCGTAGAGTGGCTCCCGGCAAGCGGTGAGTTTAGTGATTTTGGGATTAAATTCTAGTCTAGAAAAAAATCAAAATGCCCGTCCAGGTTAAAAACAAAATCGAAAAATTAAAAGGGAAGTTACGCAAACACGATTATCTTTATTATGTTTTAAGCCGGCCGATTATTGCTGATAAAGAATATGATGATTTAATGCAGCAGCTCATCGCCCTGGAAAATAAATACTCTCAATATCGTACCGATGATTCTCCTAGCCAGCGCTTGAGCTCAGGCATAAGTACAGGTTTTAAGACAGTAAGACATAACGCAGAAATGCTTTCTTTAGATAATACTTATTCTATTGATGAATTAAGGGCTTGGGATAAGCGCGTGCGTAAAGGATTAGGTGAAAATACTATTTATGAGTATGTTGCTGAACTTAAGTTTGACGGAGTTAGTATAAATTTGGCCTATCTAAACGGGAAATTAACTATTGGTGCAACCCGTGGAGATGGTCAAGCCGGAGAAGATGTAACTGCCAACGTAAAAACTATTCATTCTATTCCTTTGGTATTTTTACCTAAACAGGTGCCGGATTTTATTGAGGTTCGCGGGGAAGTTTATATAGATAAGCAAGATTTCTTAAAAATTAACCAAGAGCGTATTGAGGCAGGTGATGATTTGTTCGCCAATTCGCGTAATGCTACGAGTGGTTCTTTGAAATTATTAGATAGTGATCTTGTTGCCAAGCGCCGTCTTAATTTTTTTGCGCATTCTTTAGGCGCTTACCGCGGCCAGGCGATTAATACTCAGTGGGATTTTTTAGCTAAATTAAAAGATTGGGGTATGCGTTTAAATTCAAATTCCGCTCTTTGCCGCAACATTGAA
>JAPLMA010000009.1 GCA_026387255.1 Candidatus Omnitrophota bacterium
GCTTCCCAGACTCCCGGATGCATAAGAATGGCACAGTCCATGCCTAAGATATCATTACGCTCCTGAACGTTAGTTTTCCACCAGGCGCGCTTAATGTTATTTTTTAATTCTACTCCATAAGGGCCGTAATCCCAGGTATTGGCCAGCCCGCCGTAAATTTCACTGCCCTGAAAAATAAAACCCCGGCGTTTGCACAGGGAAACAACTTTATCCATTAAATTCTCTGTCATAGTTTTATATTTTTAGCATAAACTACTCTAAAAAGCAAGCTAAATCCTTTAAACTAATTAACCGGCTTAAGCGTAGAAATTATTGCAAATACATTATTTAGGTCTAAGCGCGCGCCAATATCTTTTATATATACCTTAAAGAAATTTCCCTCAGCATCAGAAATATTGCAATCAAAATAATTATTTGGTTTAGCCATGGAGTAGTTAATGAAACCTTTTAGGTTAGGGAGTTGGAATTTAATCATTTTGGCGGTACTTTGGTTTCCTATATCTGGAGTAAACACACTTTTCATAATCAAAAAGAAAGCGTCAGTAATGTTTTCTATTCGCCCAAGGTTAGCGTACATAAGCCTGCGGATGAATTCATAATTGTCCCTAACTCCCTGCTTTTGCACATCCGGATAAAGTTTGATAAAAGCTCCGGGCTCCTGAATTAACAAATGAATAACTGCATTATTATTAGTATGTCTTTTTTTATAGTACTGTTTTTTAATTAACTCCTGGACTAATGTAAAACCTTTAGGCACAGAAACTGACATTCTGGGGAATGCGTGCGGGATCAAGGTATCTCGGTATTGCGAATTGATTGGAGGGGTAAAGATTTTCTCTCCCGGCTGCATGCAGAGTATGGGGGTGGTTTTGCAGTCACCGATGCCATAGCTGATATATTGCCTCAAGATATTCGGACCGCCAAATTTAATAATAAATGCCAGAGCGATGATTAATAAAATTGCGCGGCTTAAATATTTGGCGAAACGTTTAGTAGCCATTAATTTTTTTAAATTCCTCTTCTTTGATTGTAAAAGAATGTTGGGGCGCGGGGAATTTTTCCTGCATAACCTCATTTTTGAAATTTTCGACGGCCGCTAATATTAAAGGAGAAAGATCAGCGTATTTTTTAACAAATTTCGGGGTATAGCGCTCAAACAGTCCAAGCAGGTCATTAATCACCAGGACTTGCCCGTCACAATGAATTCCGGAACCGATACCAATAGTCGGAATTTTTATTTTTTTTAGTAATTAGTTCGGCAATTTTATCCGGCAGGCACTCTAAAACAATGGCAAAACATCCCTTTTTTTCCAGCTCTACTGCTTGGTTAATCAGGCGGTTAGCTGTTTGGGCATCTTTTCCCTGGCATTTAAAGCCACCGATTTTATCCGCGGTTTGCGGAGTTAATCCGATATGGCCCATCACCGGGATTTGCGCTTGAATAATTTGTTCAGTCACTTTTAAACAATTATCAAACCATTCTAATTTTACTCCCTGGCAACCTGCCTCGGTGATAAATTTCTGGGCATTAGTAACGCATTCATCAGAGTTAAGCTGGTAAGAGCTATATGGCATGTCACCGATGAGAAGTGAGTTTTTTACCGCCCGGCGCACTGCTTTGGCATGGTGCAGCATTTCCGGCATTCCCACTTGGGTGGTGGATTCTAGTCCCAACACCACATTCGCCAAAGAGTCACCGACTAAGATGATATCAATTCCGGCTTTATCCACTAGGCAGGCGGTGGGATAATCATAGGCTGTAAGCATAGTGATCTTGCGCTTGTTTTTTAAGGAAGAAATTAGATCAATTGTAACTTTATTATTCATTTAGCTTTTAAAGAAAAACTTATGCAGGTAATTTAAAAGTGGTGAAATTATAAGCATAATCGTCAGCGCGATAAGAATCACAGTCGTCGACCATCCGACCGTATTCTGAAAATTATTATTCGTGTATTTTCCCATAATTTTTTTATTATTAACCATGGTAATCATTGAGATAAGTACCACTGGAAGCAGCATGGCATTGATAATTTGTGACCAGATAGTTATGGCGATCAGCGGAGCGTTAGGTATAAGAATTATAATTGCCGAAATCAGGATAATAAAAGTAAATAAAGCGTAGAATTGAGGAGCTTCGTTTATTTTTTTGTTGATTCCGGCTTCAAAACCAAATGCCTCGCAGACATAAAACGCCGTGGCCAAGGGGAGAATGGTTGCGGAAAACACGGAAGCCACAAATAATCCAAAAGCGAAAAGTTGTGAAGCAAATATTCCGGCAAACGGTTTTAGTGCAACCGCTGCATCGCGGGCTTCGTTAATTACTATTCCGTTCTGATGTAGGGTGGCGGCACAGGCTACGATTATGAAGAAAGCTACGACGATTGTGGCGATGCAGCCAATAATTACGTCAACTACGACAAATTTGTAGTCCTCTATTTTAATGCGTTTTTCGATCACTGCTGATTGCATATAGAATTGCATCCAGGGAGCAATCGTGGTACCGACAATACCTAAAACCATGCCCAAATATTCTTTATTTATTTGCATGGTTGGTTTTATAAAAGCTGTGCCAATTTGTCCCCAATCCGGCTTAGCCAGTATCGCCGAGACAATATAGGATAATAAACAAAAACTAAAAAGTAAGAATATCCTTTCTGTAGTTTTATAATTTCCTTTTACGACGAGTATCCAAACGGCAAGTGCGGTTAGAGGCACGGAAATATATTTACTTACTCCGAAGATATCCATACTTCCGGCAACTCCGGCGAATTCTGTAGCCGTATTTCCGATATCCGCAGCCACTAGCCCTAAGAAGATAAAAAAAGTAATTTTTACTCCAAAGTTTTCCCGGATCAGGTCAGCCAAGCCTTTACCGGTGACAATTCCCATCCTGGCATTCATCTCCTGGACCACGGCTAAAATTATAAAAGACGGAATCAGTGTCCATAAAAGTTTATAGCCAAAGATTGCTCCCGCTACCGAATAGGTGGTAATCCCTCCGGCATCATTATCAACACTGCCGGTAACAATCCCCGGCCCCAAAACAGCCAGAAATATTATCAAGTTTCGAATTAATGGTTTTTCTTTAAGCGTATCCCAAAGCTTCATTGTGCCTGCTCCGTTTCTTTACGGATTTGATGAAACACTGATTCAAAAGCATCTTTCATTGTAATTATTCCCTGAATTTTTCCTAGTTTATCAATTACGGGCACAACCGTGAAATCATACTTATAGAAAACTTCTGCGACATCCTTAATTTTAGTTTTGATTTTTACTTTAGCGATGCGTTTGCGCATAAATTCAGAAACAATTTTTTCTCCAGAGATAGTGAGCAGTTGTTGTAAAGTTACCACCCCTACCAATGAATCATTATCATCTAACACATAAATATAATAGGATTCTTTCTTACGGCTTGATTCTTTTTTTGTTTTTTCTAAAGCATCTGCTGCAGTAATTGTTTGTTTGATACAAATAAATTCGGTACTCATAATGCTACCGGCGATATCGTTAGCATGTCCGAGTAGGCTTGAAATTTGAGTAACTTTTTCCAGCGGTAGTTTAGTAAATAACAAGTTCATTTTTTTAATCGGCATCTGGGAGAATAAATCCACCGCTTCGTCAATAGCCATTTCATTAATAATTTCAATGAGAAGTTTCTGATCGAGTAATTCGGCAACCTGAAGGCGAACTTTTAAAGGAAGTTCCTGAATAGTGTTGGCCGCGGTAACTTTGTCCATAGACTTAAGAATACTTAATCTTTCCGCCGTACCTAAGTCGATAAGAATATCGGCAATATCAGCCGGATGTAACTCCGCAAGCTTTGAGTGGTGCACTTTTAAAGATAAGGCGTCAGTAGTGGTGGGCCCGTTTATAGGTTGGACATGTTTCCAGGAGATAAGCCTGTCCTCGACTTGATATGAAGAAACAAGCTTGATAAGAAATTCAAATATTTTAATGCAGCCTAACCTGCGCAGTAAACCGGTGATCCCAATATCCATATGTACTACCCAAAGGTTTAATCCTTCTCTTAAAAGATGCAGGTCATTGATGCGTACTACCTTTGAGCCATGGATATCCACAATCTGTTTGTCCCAAAAAGTTTCTTTAAGTAGAATTTCATTTTCTAGCGGATTGAATCCTTCTTGGGCGACGGCCAGAAAATTTTCGATAAAAATCCCCTTCTCTTCTACCAGCATTTTTACGCTACTCCAAGGTAGATAAATCTTTTTATTTTTTTTATTACGCATAATTAAACCGGTTACCTTGGGGTACATTTCTTTGAGTGTTGCGGATAGATCAATAACCCGGCCGATTTTCTTTCCGGTAAGTGCATCAATTACCGGTAGATTGATAATGTAGTAAAGGAAGATAAATTTTTTAGGTAAATAGTTCATTCGGTAATTTTAATTTCCAGGTTACTAAATTTCGCTGCTAATTCTTTTGACTTTTCTTTGCCTAAAATAAATATTGCCGTAGAAAGCGCATCCGCTTCCAGGCCGCTATCTGCGATTACAGTTACTGAAATTATCCCTGATTCTGCCGGATAACCGGTTTTAGGATTAAGAATATGGCAATAACGTTTGTTTCCAATTAAAAAATATTGCTGGTAATCTCCGCTGGTAGACGCGGATTTATTTTTTAGTTTCAGTGTACCTGTAATTTCAGATTTACGTGCTCCTTGGATTGCGATTTTCCAGTTTTGACCGAATTTATCTCCTAAGGCATAAACTTGGCCGCCGGCGTTAATCAAACAACTATTAATATTATTTTCTTTTAATTTTTTGACCGCGCAATCCAGAGCAAACCCCTTGGCAATTGCCCCCAGGTCAATCCGGGTTCCCAGAACGTTGAATTCTACCACATTATCTTTTTCATGTAAAATAATTTTATCGCTTCCCACTAGCTTTAAAGCAGCATGGATCTGATCATCGCTGGGTACCTGGAATTCTTGATTAGTAAATCCCCAAAGGTCAACTAATGGCGCAACGGTAATGTCAAAAGCGCCTTGGCTGAGGTGGTAGAATTCCTGGGATTTTTTTATAATGTAAAATGTATCGGCGCTCACTTTTAATTTTCCTAAACGATTAAGCTGGGAGATTTCACTACCTTGAATATATTTACTAAGCAGCTGTTCAACCCGGCTGGCTTCTGAGAAAACAATCGCACCGGCTTGTTTATTTGGCGAGGTAACCTCCCAAATTGTACCCATCAGGAGGCGGTTATCACGGTAAAGTTGTTTTGTTTTTAACAAGTATTTTAGCGGATTAGTTCGTCCAACAGGATAGATTAAGGTTATACCCCATCCCAGGATCAAAAAAGCAATTAAATATCTGCGTGTTTTTGCGCCAAAGGCCATGATTTTTTTACGCTTTTAAAGTTATTTCGCTGATTCTGCGTAACTGGATTCAATAGTTTTAATCAGGTCGAGCAGGAACCGATTGGTTGGCACATCAATACCTAATTCTTGAGCCAACCGTACGATCACCCCATTAATGAAGTCGACTTCGGTGCGTTTTTTTCTTAATACATCTTGCAGCATTGAAGAAAGATTGTCTTGTGTACCTTCACAAACTGCTTCCACTTTTGCCAGTGGGTCATCAAAAATTAATTTTATGCGTTTTCTTTTAGCAATCCGTGCGGCTTCGGTGACCGCATCCCTTAAGATTCTTTTGGTGCCTTCGTATTCAATGAGTTTGCCGTTAGGCAGGCGGGTAATTGCGGATAGGGCGTTGATTCCAACGTTAATGATTAATTTACTCCAGAGCAGGCTTTTTATGTCGCGTGACATTTTACATTCAAAGCCGACTTGATTAAAGATCTCGCGGATAGCGCGCATGGCCACCGGAGTTTTACCGTCAATCGCTCCAATAATTGTTTCTCCGCGTCCGGCATGGCGGATTTTACCGACATCGATTAAGGTGGCGCCTTCATTGGTTACCCCGGCGATAACTCTTTCTTCTCCGGCTAGTTCAGAGATAATTTCGACATTGCCGATTCCGTTTTGTAGAGTTAGAATTTTGGTATTCTGGCCTAGAAGCGGCGAGATTTGTTCAATGGCTATTTTGGTATGGAAAGATTTGACGCAGATAAGTATTAAATCGGCTTGGCCGATATCTTGGGGATTGACGGTAATCTTTGGTTTTGACTGCCAGCAGCCGCTTGAGCCTTCTATCGAAATTCCGCTTTCATTAATTTTAGCCGCGCGTTGGCTGTTTTTATCGAGAAGCCAAATCTCTTCTTTCGATTTTGCCAGATATGCCGCAAAAAGACATCCGATTGCTCCTGGGCCAACGATAACAATTTTCATTTAGCCTCCTTGTCTAACTAGACAACACCCGCGCAATTCCAATTAGCGCGAGGTGTCTATACTACTTTATCCCACGGCAACTTCTAATTTATTCATCAGTTTCTGAGATTTTAGTTCTCGGCCTAGGTGAAAATTCAAAAAAGCGTTTAAGATTAACCCCAATTCTTTTTTTATCACAGGATTCATTCCCAGGGTCAAGGAGCTGTTAAAACTATTTTTTTCGATATGTAAGACC
>JAPLMA010000046.1 GCA_026387255.1 Candidatus Omnitrophota bacterium
TCAAGATAGAATATAGTGAATATGTATATGTCAATCTTTGGCTTGTAGGGAACAGGCATGCCTGTTCCCTACAAGCGTTGCGCGCGGCAAGGGCTTCGTCTTGGCAGTCACCCGCTAGAACAGAGAAATAGAGCTGTTTGAACTATTTTTTTCTATTATCATGAATAACGAAATTGAAAGAGACCTTGGGGAGCAGCCAATTGCTAAAATCATGGCTGAACATGGATTTAAGCCAAATGATCTGGTAATTAATTCCACCGAGCAGATTACGCATAAAATGGTAGCGCGTGCAGTCAAAGGCAGGCGCCTGAATTTGAAAATACAATACCGGCTGCTTAATGCTTTGAACAGAGCTTCTGGCAAACAGTATACACTTAAGGAGCTTTTCAACTATTAAAAATAATGGGGACAGTCCTATTCTGTTTAGCTGAGGTGGCTTGAGCAGATAGAAAGGAGATGGGGCATGGTGGAGAAGGATAATGGGGTAAATAAGTTTATTTATATTCTAGAGTTCGTTTATGCGATACTTCTGTCGTGGGGCTTTGCGCGCGCCTCAGAGCGTTTTATGGTGCACTACCTTTTCTACTGGTTGTGTATGTTGGTTAGTCTTCTGACGCTCATTCGGTTCTTCTTCGCGCCTTCCCATAACGTCGGCGTTGTAGTCCAACTTATCAAAAACCGAAAGGGCGCGGCAAGGATGGTTTTATTTTTCGATGTACCGCTCCTGATTGCCCATTCTTTTGTATTCTTCCGGATGTGTTACGCGCTGGGTGACCTGAAGTACGCTTTCTTCTATCGTGACTTTTCAATACTACTCCTATTAAATGCGATCTGGCTTTCTACAATAGCGTTTCGGCAGAGCCAGGCTAAAGTCAACCTGCATGATAAACACGCCTTATGGATATTGAATAACTCTATCTGCGGTATTTTAATATTTGGGTTGTTTTTATTCAGGGCTGACATCGCGTTGATGTTTTTTGTCGCGATAGTAAATTGCGTCATGGACCTGTGGAATTGCGCCCCGCATTATTTTGAGTCTGTGTAAAATGGGAGCGTTCCCCAGAACAGGTGATTAATCAAGAATAAAGATTATCTAACCAGGTTAACCTGGTTAGATAAGCAGGGTGTTATGGGAGATTATGGATAAAGTATTAGCGGGATTAAATAAACAACAGGTGCAGGCGGTTACACATAAAGATGGCCCGCTCATGATTATTGCCGGAGCAGGAACAGGCAAGACCCGGGTAATTACTCAACGCATTGCCTGGTTGGTTAATCAAGGCCTGGCAAAGACGGATGAAATTTTAGCGCTTACTTTTACTGATAAGGCAGCTAAAGAAATGCAGGAGCGGGTAGATATCCTCATGCCTTATGGTTACACTGATATCTGGATTTCTACTTTCCATGCTTTTGGTGATCGCCTCTTACGCGAGAATGCTTTAATTGCCGGGCTAAATCCGGATTTTAAAGTGTTGGCTGGCCCGGAAGCAGCCGTATTTTTCCGTGAGCATCTTTTTGAATTTACGCTTGATTATTACCGGCCATTAGCTGAACCCACCCGTTTTATCGAGGCATTGATTTCATTTTTTAGCCGGGCAAAAGATGAGGATATTTGCGCCAAGGAGTATTTAAAATACGCGCAGGATTTCTTAATTCAAGCCAAGAGTAACCCGCTAGATAAGGCGACAGAAGAATTGGCAGTGCAGCAGATGGAAGTGGCGAGCGCTTATGTTAAATATCAGGAGCTTCTGGCTAAAGAAGGCTTAGTGGATTTTGGCAATCAGTTTTATTTAAGTTTACAGCTGTTGCGCGGACATCCTTTAATTTTGCAAAATTATCAGCGGCAGTTTAAATATATTTTAGTTGATGAATTCCAGGATACTAACTTTGCGCAGTTTCAAATCGTAAAACTTCTTGCCGGCAGCTTAAAAAATGTTACGGTTGTCGGAGATGATGATCAGTGCATCTATCGCTGGCGCGGAGCTGCTTATAGCAATCTGGTAAATTTTAATCAAGAGTATCCTGGCGCAGAAAAAATTACCCTGATTCAGAATTACCGTTCTACTCAGCCAATTTTAGATAGTGCTTATCAATTAATCCAGAATAATAATCCGGAGCGCTTTGAGGTAAAAGCTAAAATCAATAAACATCTGATTGGTTTGACCAAAGAAGGCCACAGGCCAATTCATTTACACTTTGATACGCATTCCGCTGAAGCTGATAATGTAAGTAAGATTATACAAGATAGAGTAAGTTTAGGTAAGTTTAATTATAGAGATTTTGCTATTCTGGTGCGCTCGAATTCTGACGCCCAAGGTTTTATCCAATCGTTAAATATGCAGAATATTCCCTGG
>JAPLMA010000037.1 GCA_026387255.1 Candidatus Omnitrophota bacterium
TGAACTTCTAAAGCGATGCGCTGATCCAAAACAGCAGGAATAATATACTGAGTTAAGCTATCCTGATATTTAGCCGCAAAATCAAAAAATTTATTATGTGGAATAATTTCAATTGCCGGTAAAGCCGCCTCATCCAAAATACCTACGGTAAGCTCCCGTCCAAGCACATACTCCTGTATGATTATATGCTCATCAAAGTTAAAAGCCAATTCAATTGCCGCCGATAATTGCCGCTTGTTTTCCAGAAGCGAAAGCCCAATACTTGAGCCATGGTTAGCCGGCTTAACCACCAAAGGAAAAGCAAAATCAAGTGGAAAAGTTTTTTCTTTCCGATAAGCTAATTTTTCCAGAAATTGAGATTTCGGCACGTATAATCCAGCTTGCGAAAACATTTCTAGCGAACCAATCTTATCCATCGCCAGTTGACTGGCTCGCACCCCAGAAGCAGTAAAAGGAAGATTTAATTTTTCTAAAATACTCTGAATTGCGCCATCCTCACCAAAGCGGCCATGCAAAGCAATAAATGCACAATCTAAATTATGCTTTTTTAGTAAACTAATATTTTGGCGCAGGTTATCGGTAGTTATATCAATCGCCACTGCCTCTACGTGCGCCTGCTTAAGCGCAGAGAAAATTGCCTGGCCGCTTTTTAGAGAAATCTCCCTTTCCGAAGAAGGCCCGCCCATTAAAACACCAACTCTGCCAAAATCTTTTATTTCCATATTTTTATCTCAGGCTCTAGATTAACTTTAAACCTCGCGATTACTTTTTTCTGTATTAAATCCATCAAGGATAAAACATCCCTGCTTTTTGCTTTACCGGTATTTAAAATAAAATTTGCATGCCGCTTAGAAATAACCGCGCCACCATTTATTTTTCCTTTCAAACCACACAGATCAATAAGCCTACCGGCAGAATCTTTATCCGGATTCTTAAAAATACATCCGGCATTAGATAAACTATTACTTTGAGTTTCTTTGCGCTGCAAAAGATATTTGTTTATCTTTGCAGCGATTACTTTTTTATTCTCCGGCAACAATTTAAGCTTAGCCCAAATAATAATATATTTATTTAAATTAGATTTTCGATAAGCAAACTTCAGCTGTTTGCCTTGTAAGAGTTTTAGTTTTCCACTATAATCTAAAACACCTATTTGCTTTACTAGTTCTCCTATGGCTTTACCCCAGGCGCCGGCATTACCCATTAGGCAACCGCCTAATGTCCCGGGTATACCAGCCAAAAATTCCAAGCCGCTTAAATTCTTTTTCCTTGAAAATGAAATCAAAGCATTTAATTTTATACCACTCCCGGCTACGACGTAATTACCTTGACAGGAACTTTTCCTAAAATCCTCACTCTTTAACCTAATTACCAGCCCATCTAAACCTGCGTCGCTAATTAAGATATTGCTGCCCGCACCTAAGATAAAAACACGCTTGCCCGCCTGCTTAGCAGAAACTAATATTTTCTGCAAGCTTTTAAGATTTTTCGGTTCAAAAAAATACTCCGCCTGCCCTCCGATCTTAAAACTCGTATAGCCAGCCAGATTAATTTTAGTTTTTATTTCCTTACTTAAGCTCTTGGGCCAAAGCATCACTCACCCTCACAATATCCCCTGCTCCTAAGGTAATCACCAAATCACCGTCTCTAATCATACCTAAAAGATGAGGCAGAATATCCTCTTTAGCTAAATATAAAACTTGCTTTTCGGGGTCAAATTCTTTTATTTTATTTAACAACTCTCGGGCATTTACCCCCTCGATCGGCTGCTCGCTTGCCGCATATATATCGGTGATAATCAAATAATCCGCTTGCCTGAAGGATTTAGCAAATTCATTTAAAAGTAGCTGGGTACGCGTATAACGATGCGGCTGAAACACCACGATTTTTCGTTTAACTTTCAAATTAGCTACTGCGGCTAAAGTAGCAATTATCTCCGTTGGATGATGCGCATAATCATCGATGATTAGATATTTATCGCTTTGGAATTTAATCTCTAATCTACGGCCGGCGCCTTTATACTTTTCTAAACTACCACGGATATGCTTTATATCAATACCTAACTCTAAACCCAAGCCGATTACCGCCAGGGCATTTGAAATATTATGCCTTCCTCCCAAAGCCAAATGAAAATGCGAAATAAATTTATCTTTAAAATAACAATCGAAATCTGATGATAACCCGTTAAATTCGATTGTTTTAGCATATATATCCGCAGAGCTGCCTAAACCAAAAAATACGCACTTACCTTCATAATCGCGCATTATATTTAAAAGATTAAGATCGTCAGAACAGGCAAAAACACAACCTCCAGGCACAGTACGCTTAATAAAAAGCCCAAAAGCATCTAATTCGTTGCTAAAATTATGATAATAATCCAAATGCTCCTGGTCAATATTAGTAATAATGGAATACTTGGGCGTATAACTTAAGAATGATCCGTCAGATTCATCGGCTTCCGCGACAAAAAACTGGCCACTTCCTAAACAGGCGTTGGTAGCAATATTATTCAGGATGCCCCCAATAGCTACTGTGGGACAGAGTCCTGCTTCCAGCAACATATAGGAAATTAATGAGGTAGTCGTGGTCTTGCCATGGCTACCGGCAATGGTTATCGCTGTTTTTTGCTGCATCAGCTCGGCTAAGGCTTGCGCCCTCTTGATCAAAGGAAGACCTAGAATCTTGGCTTGGAGCAGCTCAGGATTATTTTCACTGATTGCCGAAGAATAAACCACCACATCCTGACCGGATATATTTTGTGCCTGATGCCCCAAAAAGATCTTTCCACCTAGACTCTCCAATTGCCGCGTAATAAGGTTTTCTTTTAAATCCGAGCCGCTTACTCTAAATCCGCTTTTAAGTAACAGTTGTGCGATCCCGCTCATCCCGATCCCGGCGATTCCGATAAAATGATAATATTTCTTCATTGTAAAATATGCACCAATCTTAATTTAAGCTCAATACCTCATTAGCCAACATGGTGGTGGCATCCAAAACAGGTAATTTTTGATACGCCTTTTGCATTGTTTTAAGTAATACATTATTACAAAGATATTCCTGCAGTCTTTCTTTTAATTTATCCGTACTCAGATCGGAATCTAATAACACCTCTGCTGCAGCAATATCCTTTAATACCTGAGCATTCGCCAACTGGTGCGCATAGGCAAAGGGATAAGGGACGAGTATCGCCGGAACTCCAAATTTTACTAACTCCGCAATAGTGGTCGCTCCCGCCCGACAGATAATCAGGTCGGCTACGCTATAAGCATATTGCATCTGGGGAAAAAAATCAAAAAGTTTATAAGTCAAAGCTGTCCCAGCATACCGATCAGCCAACCAGGTAAAATCCTGTGTTCCACAGATATGAATCAGTTGTAAATCAGGCTTTTTTTGATGAATAGATAACGCCTCAAGGCAAGCAGCATTCAATCTATGCGCTCCCTGGCTACCACCGGTAATTAAAATGGTGAATCTTCCTTCTTTAAATTTAAAAAAATCCAGCGCCTCTTTTCTCTCCCGACGGACTAGATCCCTACGCAGTGGGTTACCCGTCAAAACAATTTTTTCACCGGATACATTCAGATAGTTACGCGTTTGGCTAAAAGATATTGCCACCCTATCCACGAGCTTGGATAATAATCTATTTGCCCTGCCGCAAACGACATTCTGCTCATGAATTATAGTTTTAATCCTAAATAACCAGGCCCAAAAGATCAGACTGATGCTATTTAAACTGCCAAATCCCACGACCACCTGCGGCTTAAATTTTATGATCATCCGCAAAGCCTTCCAGGCTCCGAGTAAGAAAAAATAAGCCCCGTGTATGTTTTTTTTGCTTAGACTAAAACTTAATTTAGCCGCAGGGATATATTCGGTTTGCGTAAAGTTAAAAGGGATTTTTGTTTTGCGAACATCTTCCGGAAGCGCTAACTGCACCTTGTGGTTAGAATTATTTAATGAATCTGCCAACGCCAAAGCCGGAAAAATATGGCCACCGCTTGAGCCGGTAACAATTAAGATACGCATCTTAAGGATATTCCCCGCAACGAGCAATATTAATCAATATTCCCAAACTGACCATATCAAATATCAACGAAGAACCGCCATAGCTAATAAACGGCAGCGGTAACCCCTTAGTCGGAAAAACTCCGCAAGAAACCCCGATATTAATAATTGCCTTCAGAGAAATCATTAAAATTAAACCCAGAGCAAAAAAATAACCAAACCTGTCACCGGCATTCTTAATGATTTTAAGGCCCTGTTGTATAAAAATCATAAACAACGCAATTACACCCAAAGTACCCAGTAAACCCAACTCTTCGCCGATAATGGAAAAAATAAAATCTGTATGTGCTGCCGGAAGGTAAAAAAGTTTTTGTTGAGAATGCCCCAGCCCTCTTCCGAATAACCCTCCTGAACCAATCGCAATCTGCGATTGAATAATCTGAAAACCCGTTCCCTTAGGATCAAGCCAGGGGTTTAAAAAAGCTAAAATTCTAGCCCGGCGATAAGGCACACTAAAAACTAAAAAATAAAGTGCTGGCAGACTACAAAGAATCAAACTTAAAATATACCTGCCTCTGACCCCGCCTATAAAAAGCATGATTAAAACTACACTGCTTAAAGCAATAACGGTACCTAAATCCGGCTGCAGAAGTACCAGTAGAGTCACTGCCCCCAACATGCACATCGCCGGTATAAAACCCGAGATTAACATCTTTATTTTATCTTCTTTACGCGAGATAAAATCAGCAATATAGGCAATCAGTGCCAGGTTAGCAAACTCTGAAGGCTGGAAACTGATAAACTTAAACCTAAACCAACGCCGGGCTCCGGAAACTTCTTTACCCACACCGGGAATAAGCACTAAAACCAGTAACGCCAGAGCAATCCAAATCAACCAGTGAGCATATTTCCTAAACAGACGGTAATCAATAACCATCGCCAGAAAAGCAAGCAATACGCCTACGGCTAAAAAAGACAAATGCCGCTTTAGAAAATAAAAACTATCCTGGTAATTCTCCCAGGCATAAATACTGGAAGAACTATAGATCATGACAATACCGATACAAACCAGTATCACCGATATGGTCAGCAGATTAATACGCGTTTTTCTAACCATGGGATTTAACTTCTTGGACTAAATCTAAAACGATTCTTTTAAAGACCCTGCCCCGTTCTTCATAATCCGTAAACATATCATAACTTGAACACATCGGAGACAATAACACGGCATATCCCGGTCTCGCCGATAAATAGGCTTTAGTTACCGCCTCCTTTAAAGTATCCACCTTTTCTATCGCAAAGCCTCCTGCCTTAAGATCAGCAGCGATGATATCTTTGGCCTCTCCGATCAAAAACGCATGTATTACTTTGTCTTTAGCCGCATCAAGAATTACCCGATAATCAATTCCTTTATGCCGGCCTCCGGCGATAAGAATTATCGGTGAGGAAATATTGCTCATCGCCCAAATAGCCGAATCCGCAGTAGTTGCCTTGGAGTCATTAATGAATTTTACCCCGTTTATTTCTGCTACTTCCTCCAAGCGATGTTGAATACCCTTAAACTCCTGAAAAACTTTTTGCATCTTTCCTAATTCCACCTCCAAGATCCTACCCACCGCAATCACTGCGCTTTGATTAGGGTTAGATCCCTCTTGCTTAGTAAAAAAAATAACTTTTGACTTAAGATTAAAAGGGACAGAATTCAAAAGTTGGTCATCAGCGTTTAAAACCAGAAAATCCCCTTGATCTTGATTCATAAAAATACGCTTTTTCGCATCTGCATATTCCTGTATATTATTATAGCGGTCCAAGTGATTCGGGGTCAGATTCAAAATAATCGCAATCGCAGGCTTAAAATCTTTGATCGTCTCCAGCTGAAATGAACTAACTTCTAAAACTACAAAATCTCCACCGCGCATCTTCTCTACTTCAGCGCAAAATGGATTCCCGATATTACCGCAAACAAAAACTTTTTTCTGCGTCGCAGCCAGAACTTTACCGATTAAAGTCGCAACCGTAGTTTTCCCGTTTGAACCGGTTACCGCAATAATCTGTGCCGGACACAAAATACTCGCCACCTCAATTTCACTGATCAATAATTTGTTAAATTCCTTGGCCCAGTTAACGCACAAAGAATCCATCGGTACTCCGGGAGAAATGACCACCAAATCCGCCTGTTTAATCAAATCTTGGCTATGCTTGCCTAATTCCACTGTAATTTCACTAAAACAGAGCTTGGTGCAAGCTTGACGGCTTTGCGCATCATCCTTAATATCGGTAACACTGACAAAAGCGCCTAATCTATGCAAAAGATTAGCACAAGCAACTCCAGAACGCGCCAAACCGACAATGGTAACTTTTTTATTTTTAAAGTATTCGCTGTTACGCATAGGTTAGAAAACCATGGCTTGGCTTCCGCTAGCCAATACCAGTAAAGCTTACCTGATCTTTAAGGTAACCAGAGTAAACAAGGCAAGTAGACCCGCAATAATCCAAAACCGAACAATTATTTTATTTTCAGGCCAATCCAAAAACTGAAAATGATGGTGCAGAGGAGCAATCTTAAAAATACGTTTTTTGGTCAGCTTGTAAGTTCCTACCTGCAATATAACTGAAAGCGCCTCTAAAACAAATATTCCACCCACAATTATCAGCAACATCTCTTTTTTAATTAATAATGCTACTGTTCCAATCGCCCCACCCAGAGCTAGTGAGCCAACATCTCCCATAAAAATTGTAGCCGGGTAACAGTTAAACCATAAAAACCCCAAGCCGGCCCCAATAATACTAGAGCAAAAAATAGTCAACTCCCCCCCACCTTTAATATAAGGAATAAGCAGATAATTGCTTAGATTGATATTACCAGAAACATAACAAAGTATGCTAAAAGCAATCGCCACCATGACCACAATACCAATGGCCAACCCATCTAAACCATCCGTAAGATTTACAGCATTTGATGAACCGGCAATCACCAAAATTACAAATAAAATATACAGGCCGCCTAAATCAAAATTAACCCCTTTTAAAAAAGGAATTTCAAGGTTAACATTATGCTGATTATAAATAAGAATTATCCCTAAAATCAGGCCCAAAATAACCTGACTGGCAAGTTTTACCCGAGAAGATAATCCGCTGGCCTTCTTTCTTGCCCCGTTAGAAGTGGCGCCTGGCGCCATGGGACTTTTAACGGGGTTCATCTGCTTTAAATAATCATCGACAAAACCGGTTAGACCCAACCAAACCGTGCTGAATAAAACAATCCAGATACATTGATACGTAATATCCGCCCAGAGCAGCGTTGAAATGATCACCGTGCCCAAGATGAGAATTCCGCCCATTGTCGGCGTACTCTGCTTATGGTGGTGTAAATCATCTAACTTTTGGCTATCGGCTTTGTTTATTTTTTCTCCGACTTTAAGGGCTTTTAGTTTATTAATTAACAACGGACCGAAAATCAGGCTAAGCACAAAGGCAGTTAAAGCCGCCATGGCCGCACGGAAGGTAATATAGCGAAATACATTGAAAGCAAAAATAAAATCCCTTAGGGGATAAAGCAGATGGTAAAGCATTATAAACTCAGTACCTCTTCCATTTTCATCGAGCGAGAACCTTTGACCAAGATCAAATCATCGGCTTTCGGAAATATCTTTTTAAATAATAAATCTCTGGCCGCAAGGGCATTGGCGCAACAAAATATATGCTTAG
Organism: Candidatus Omnitrophota bacterium; assembly: GCA_026387255.1. GTDB lineage: Bacteria > Omnitrophota > Gorgyraeia > Gygaellales > Profunditerraquicolaceae > UBA6249. The sequence goes on from JAPLMA010000037.1 coordinate 7,714, forward strand.
CCGGCATACCATTTCTTCTGGCGGCCCGAGCAGTAAACCGAGCTAAACTACCTACCGCAATCAACAGATCACAGGTATTAGTTATACTCCAAGCGATTTGTCTATGCAATAACTCTTTTTGTTTACCCAGTTCCAGCATATCCGCCATAACCAAAATCTTTCTACCTTTACATCTGGCGGCACCTAAAGCAACCAGGGCCGCGTTTAGAGAAAGTGGATTGGAATTATAGGTATCATCAATAAACTTTAAACCCTTAAATTCAACAAAATTAAACCTGCCTTTAGGAAATTTAAATGTCGCTAATCTTGCACGAAGCACAGGATAACTCAATCCGCATATGCGGCCAACGGCAATCGCTCCTAACGCATTATAAATATTATAACCACCTAATGTCGATAATTCAAATTTAAATTTAGAATTAACCTTAAATTCTAACCTTTGGTTTTTTAACTTAATGCCTGAGGCGCAAAAATCACTTTTTTCATGAATACCAAAACTAAAAATTCGTTGGGCTTTAATCGAACGCTGAATTAAACTTTTAAATGATTTGTCGTCGGCATTAAGCAGGACAATCGCGGGTTTTACTAAATTATCCAGCAAAGTACTTTTTTCTTCTGCTACTCCTTTTAAATCTTTTAAAAATTCAAGGTGGCTGGGGCCAATATTAGTAATCAGGCCGATATTGGGCCTGGCTATTTTAGCCAGATAATCCACCTCTCCAAAATGATTAGTGCCGATCTCAACCACAGCAAAACTATCTCTTTTGGTAAGCTGAATTAATGTTTGCGGAAGGCCAATCTGATTATTTTTAGTGCCTTCATTTTTAAGCACTCGGGCATGAGCCGATAATACCCAGGCAATCATTTCTTTAGTCGTAGTCTTGCCATTAGAACCAGTGACCGCAATGACCGGCAAATTAATTTTTTGTCTTTGAAAACGAGCAATATTTCCTAAAGCTACAGTCGTAGCTTTAACTTTAATCACCGCCACATGCGGCGGAATCAAAAACCCCGGTTTCTTTTCTACGATTAAACAACTGGCTTTTGATTCCAAAGCCCTAACAACAAAATCATGACCGTCATAATTTTCCCCCCGTAAAGCCAAGAATGCCTCAAGCGGCTTTAGGCTTCTGGAATCAGTAGAAACACCAGTAATTTTATCCGTAAGCTTACCTTGAATAAGCCGGCCTTTGGTCGCTTGAATTATTTCATCGACTTTAAACATTCTCGAACTACCTTTCGATCGCTAAATTTTATTACTTTATTTTTTAATATCTGATAATCTTCATGACCTTTACCGGCAATCAACAAACAATCAGCTTTATTAATTAAAGATAAACCTTTGCGTATAGCCGCAAGCCGCCCCGGGACTATACAATAATTACTTTTCTGTATGCCTTGGGCAATATCCTTAATAATCCAAGCAGGGTTTTCAGAGCGGGGATTATCGCTGGTAATGATCGCATAATCCGCCAACTCCGTAACCACTTTGCCCATCTGCGGCCGTTTAAGCTTATCCCTCTCTCCTCCACAACCAAAGATTACAATAATTTTTCCTTTAACCAGCGGCCTTAAGGCGCTGATCACATTAAAAAGTGCATCCGGAGTATGCGCATAATCAACAAAAATACTAAAATCCCTTGAACAATTAACTCTTTCCAATCTGCCAGGAACATGCTTAAATTTCTCAATCGCAGATTTAATATCCTGTATCGGCAGTTTTTCACTTATTCCCCAGGCAACCGCAGCCAGAATATTATAAATATTATAACGGCCGATTAAATTTGTCTTCATCCTGATATTAATCTGCCCAGCAACCAAAGAAAATTCCGTTGAGTGTCTTTTAAAATTAATCTCCCTCGCCATTACATTAGATTTATTCTCTATTCCATAGGTTAAAACTTTAGCTTTAGTTAGCTGCCTAATCCGGTGGCTATATTTATCATCATTATTGATGATCGCCTTACTCGCAGGCGGTAAAGTGCAAAAAAGTTTAGCTTTTGCTAAAAAATAATTTTCTAGGTTTTTATGGTAATCTAGATGATCTTGAGTGAGATTGGTAAAAATAGCGTGGCTAAAATTAATTCCTGCCACCCTCTCTTGATCTAAAGCATGCGAGGAAACTTCCATCGCGCAATATTTAACTTTTTGTAAATACATCTTCCTAAGTAAACTTTGTAACTTCCCGGATCCAGGAGTGGTATTCTTAGCGATAATAGTTTTGCCTTTAAAACGATAATTAATCGTACCAATCACCCCGCATTCATCATTAGATTTCTTGGTCATCGCTTCAATTAAGTATGAAATGGTAGTTTTGCCGTTAGTACCGGTAATCCCTATAACTTTAATTTTATTTGAAGGAGCTCCATAAAAATTATGTGTTGCCTGCGCAAAAAACTTGCGGCAATTATTAACTACTAAAAAAACAACTTTTTCCGGAACTTTTATCTGCGGCGCCTCTTTCTCTACCACAATTATACCAGCACCCCGGGCAATCGCTTCCTTTATAAAACGGTTGCCATCCTGACGATTGCCCTGAATCGCCACAAAAATGAAACCTTTCTTTATTTCTTTAGAGTTAGATGCTATGCCTTTAATTTCTAAATCTACAATTTTCATTGCGCCATCGCTTCCATGGGTATCTGGTTCCCTTTTAAATAGCGAATAACGTCACCGGCGACTTTTTGAAATACCGGAGCAGCAACTACCCCGCCAAAATAATACGGATGCGGCTCATCCACGGTTACCACAATAGTTAACAAAGGATCCTCGGCGGGACAAAAACCGATAAATGAAGCAACAAACTTATTATGAGAATAACTTCCATTAGGCTCAAGCTTCTGCGCAGTACCGGTTTTGCCGGCAGCACTAAAACCGAGAACCTTGCCTAATTTACCCGTTCCTTCTTCAATTACTCCGGTAAGAATTTTTTTAATCCGCATCGCCGTATCCACGGAAATAACCTTACGAATTAATACCGGTTTATTTTGTTTTATTATGCGGCCCTGGTTATCACGCACGGAATCAATAATATAAGGTTTCATTAATTGCCCCCCATTAGCAATTACTGAAATTGCACTAGCTAATTGCAAAGCAGTCACTCCTACTTCTTGGCCGATCGGCACCGCAGTAATCGATGTCTTTGACCAAGCTCGTGGCGGGCTGATCATCCCGGATATCTCTCCGGAAAGATCAATTCCTAATTTAGATCCAAAACCAAAAGCCTTGATATATCGGTAAAGTGTATCCGCACCTAAAAGCTGCGCCACCTTAACTGTACCAATATTACTTGACTCCTCAATTACCTGTTTAAAAGTGAGATTACCATGCGAAGTGTGATCATGCAATATACGGCCCCCTACTCGATAAGCACCATTTTCACAGAAAAACACATCACTTTCAGAAACTTTTTTTTCTTCAAGCGCAGCAGAAGCAGTAACTATTTTAAACACTGAACCCGGCTCAAATAAATCACAAATCGCCCGATTGCGAATTGAATCCTTACTGACACTAGCGTGATCATTTAAATCATAAGTAGGCCGGTTAGCCATCGCCAAGATCCTGCCGGTATGTGGATCCATCACCACAATACTAGCACCCTTGGCATGAAAATCATTAAAAGCCTTATCTAATTCCCTTTCCGCAATATATTGGATAACTTCATCAATAGTCAAAATTAAATCCATACCATCTTGCGGCAAAACCATTTTCTCCCAAATATCTAGTTTTTTCAACCGCGCATCACGTAAAAAAATCGCCCAACCGGGAGACCCTTTTAAGTAATTGTTAAACCCTCTCTCTATACCCTCTAAACCTATATTATCCATACCGCTAAAACCAATAATATGGCTGGCCAGATAACTATTTGGATAAATACGTTTGGTTTCCTTTAAGAATCCTAATCCTTTAATGTTTAACTTTCTAGTTCTTTCAGCTTTCTCTGGGGTAAGTTTACGCGCTAGCCAGATAAATGACTTTTTACGACTCAACCTTTCAACAAGGTAGCTTCGCTCTACATCAAGTATAGACAACAATTGATTTACAACGCTCTCTTTATTTTTAATAACACTAGGCACGGCATAAAGGGAATCCATGGACATATTAAATGCCTGCGCTTTAAGATTACAGTCATAGATTGTCCCACGCCGCGGCTCAAGTTCCACAAGCTGATTATGTTGTTTTTTGGCTAAAGAGGCGAGATAATCCGAACGAAAGAATTGAATAAAAAAAAGACGGCCTATACAAAGCAAAAGAAATATAAAAAAAATCAAAAATACCGCCTCACATTTTCGGCGATAATTACTGATATACATAGAAATTTAGGGGACGGTTCTGTTTTTCCGTCGTCTGTCTAGGTTAAAAAATAGAACCGTCCCCTTTGCTTTTTATTAGGGGTTAATTGTCTTTGCTTGAGCTTCCCGCTTTAAACTAAAAATGCGCGCCAACAAACCTTCCTGAACCTGACTCTGATCCGCAAGCTTTAAATCACCCGACGAAGAAATAAACTTAACAAAACGGTAATTATCCGGCATTCCAAAATCATTAGTACCACTAATGCGCGCTCCGATATTTACCAAAGAAGAACTCTTATTAATATTATATCTTAATGCCGTATTCTTATCCAATAGTTCTGTAAAGATAGCCTGTTTCTTCTGTCCTAAATAAGCCAGACGGAAAATTTCACTCTGCTGATAAACATAAAGCACACAAAATGAAGTAATAAATACTACCGCAGAAAAAAACTTAGTCAGCCTCATATAATTATATCCTTTCTGCAACCCTGAATTTAGAACTACGACTAGAAGGATTTACTTCTATTTCGCTAACATCCGGAGTTAAAGGTTTGGTGGTAATAATATCAATTAATCCGTCGGCCTTAAGCGCACGGAATGTATGTTTAATCACACGATCTTCTAAAGAATGAAATGAAATAACACATATTCTAGCTTGCTTTTTTAAGATATCAACAGCTTTCTTAATTGTATTTTCTAAAATCTCTAATTCTCGATTTACAGCGATACGTACGGCTTGAAAAGTACGCGTAGCCGGATGAATACGGTAATAACTCCTCCGGTAACGATGCGGAATAGCCCGCATGACTAAATTAGCTAACTGCTTAGTGGTCGAGATCGGTTCATTCCTGCGTTCCTGAACCAATAGATGCGCGATACGATTATGCCAACGCTCCTGCCCGAAATTCCAAAGCATTGTCGAGATCTCATTTTCATTGAGGTTATTTACTAAATCATACGCACAAATATAACTGCTTTTATCCAAACGCATATCTAGCGGCCCTTCCTCCTGAAAGCTAAAACCCCTCTGCGCATCATGCAATTGATAACTAGAGATACCTAAATCAAAAACAATACCATCAATCTTCTCAATGCCAAGATTACCCAGAATTTGATCAAGATCCGAAAAATTACCATGCACGAATTCAGTATTATTTTTAAATTCCATTAGTCTTTGACGGCAAATCGCTAAGGAATTTTCATCGCGGTCTATTCCAATCAATTTGCCTTGCGGAATAATTCTTTTTAATATCTCAATTGCATGCCCGCCGGTTCCCAAAGTAGCATCGACAATTATTTGACCGGGAGCCAGCCTTAAAGAATCCAATACTTCCTGTAACATCACCGGTACATGCAAGGTGCCTTCTAGCATTTATACATCCATTAATTTTTCTGCAATTTCTTCGAAAGACTGCCGGTTATTAGCGTAAAAATCATGCCATAAATTTTTTGCCCAAATCTCAATACGGTTTGAAACGCCAATAATCATCACGTCTTTTTTTATCTCGGCAAAATCTTTTAGATATTGCGGCAGAAGAATTCTGCCCTGCTTATCAAAGCTGACATCCACCGCGCTGCTAAAAAACAGCCGGTTAAAAGTACGCGGCTGCTGTTTAGTAAATGACATGGTTTTAAATTTATTCTCCTGAGAACGCCATTCCTCCTCAGAAAACATAAAAAGACATTTATCCAAACCCCGCGTAACAAAAAACTTCTCTACGAATTGATTTTTAGCAACTTCGCGAAATTTAGCGGGCAATATTAACCGCCCTTTACGATCTATAGAATGCTCGAACTCACCATAGAACATTTTTTTCTTCCTTCCACTTTACTCCACTTTTATCCACTTATGTACAGAGTATAAACAAAATCCCTCCTTTTGTCAAGAAGAAAATTTCCTAAATATAACGAATACAATAAGTAGTGGATTAAATAGGTTGAATACCTAGCGATTGGGGTATTACTGCGAAAATCATGGGGACGGAGCTATTTTTCTCTACCTTAACTCAAGAAAAATAGCTCCGTCCCCATGATTTAAACAAGAATCTTACGGCAAGCAATAATATCTTTTTGAATTTGAGTAGCTAAATCTTTCAAACTGGCAAATTTTTTGTCTTGTCGGATTAATTTTATAAACTGAATTTCAAGCACCAAGCCATAAATATTTTTATGAAAATTAAATAGGTGTACTTCTATGCGCTTGGCCCTTTTTTTAAGATGAACGGTCGGCCGTTTACCAATATAACAGACGCCGTTATACTTTTTCTTAAAGATCACAATTTGCACCGCGTAGATACCTGCGGGCGGAATAACTTCATGATGCGCCTCAATATTAGCCGTAGGAAAACCTAATAACCGACCCAGCCGGCTGCCTCTGGTCACCGTCCCCAAAACACTTACCCGCCGGCCAAGCAGCTTCTGGGCATTATTAATTTCGGAATTTTTAATTAATCTTCTTATAACAGTGCTGCTAACCGTAAGCCCTGCCGATTTTACAACCTCAAAAACTTTAAGGCCAAATTTATATTTTTTAGCACTTGCCGCTAATAACTTATAATTTCCCAAAGCCTGATTACCAAAGTAAAAGTTTCTTCCTACATAGACAAAATTTACATGGATTTTTTCAACCAGTATTTTGGCAATAAAATCTTGAGCGCTTATTTTTGCAAAACTTCGCGTAAAATTCACCACCAGGCAGACATCTACCCCCAACTCAGCAATTAACCTTAGACGATGTTCCAAAGAATACAAACTCTCTTTTCCTTGTGGATGCGGGAAAAAAGTTAAAACCAAACTGGTGCCCTTAATCTGACGTGCTTTTCTAACTGTCGCCTGTAGAATATTACGATGGCCAAGATGCAGGCCATCAAAAACCCCCAAGGCTACCACCGGCCGGCATAACTTCTTAATTCTTCCTACTCCATAAAGAATTTTCATTAAATCTATTTTAACTCCTGACAAATTTTAGCAATGATTTTGCGACGCACAACCAAAACCCCACCGGGTATAGTGCAACCAGCAGCAGTCTTATGCCCTCCCCCTCCAAAAAACGCTGCAATCTTATTTACATTAACCTTGCCCTGGCTTCTTAAGTTAACACGGACTTCAGATTTTAAGCCTGAATTATTCTTAAACAATACGACTACCTCAACTCCCTTAATCGCCCGGCCAAAACTTAAAATATGATCTGCTAAATCAATACTAAGCATTTTAACTCTCGGCAACTCTGAATCAATCCTAAAAGTGGCAATCCTACCCTGGCCAAAAAATTTAATGTTTGACAAAAATTTAAGCAGTAATTTTACCTCCTGCTGCGGAATATTTTCATAAGCATAAGAATAGGTTCTTGCGACATTAACTCCAAATTTTAAAAGTTCAGCCACAGTCTTAAACGTAGAACTAGAAGTATTAGAATAACGGAAAGATCCTGTGTCAGTCATGATGCCCGTATAGAGGACTAAAGCTGTATCCTTATCCATCGCTAGGCGTAAACGTTTAGACAGCTCATAAATCATCTCTGAACAAGAAGAAGCATGCGCATCCACCCAATTTACATCACCAAAAATTTTATTGCTGATATGATGATCAATATTTAATACCGGCTTATGATTAAGGTTAAGTTCATAGACTCTGCCTGTACGTTTTAAATCTGCACAATCTAGGACCACTAAACAATCAAATTTAATATACTTAGATACTTTACCTAAACAATGGATATGTTTAATCCCGGGAAGAAAATCATAACCAACGGGTAATTGATCATCACTAATGATCGTGGCCTGCTTACCTAATTTTTTGATCAGATTATAAAACCCCAACTGAGAACCCAAAGCATCACCCTCCGGGCTGGTATGGGCAGTAATCAGAAAATTATTGTACTTCTTTATACTCCTGCAGATTTCATTTAGGCTCACCCCGCCCTTCCTTTCTTGAATTTAAGTCAACTGCTCCGCCAGAGGAAGGGCGGGGCTCATCAGTTTCCTTTATTTTGTTTAATACCTCTTGGATTTTAACGCTATACTCAATAGAGTGATCCTGACAAAACATAAGCTCAGTGGCAAAGCGCATGTTAATCCTCTGGGTGACTAAGCTACGGATATAACCTAAAGCAGAATCTAAGGCAATTTTTGTTTTTTTACGAGAATCCTCTTTGCCTAAAACGCTATAAAAAATTTTCGCGTTTCTTAAATCCTTAGATAACTCCACCCGAGTAATCGTCACAAAACCTATGCGCGGATCATTAAGCTCATCATGAATAATAAGACTAACCTCTTTTTTTATTGCCTCTTCAACACGCTCATGCCTAGACATCGTTATACGCTCCTATTTATTTGTCTTCCACTAACTTCCTAATCAAAGCCAGCTCTGTCTGACGATTGCTTACCTGGCCATTAAGTTTAGCCGTTAATACTCTGGCAAATATCTTTTTATATCCTGGTCCCGGTAAAATACCCAAACTATTCAGGTCATTTCCAGAGACGCAAAGACGCATGCCATTGTAAATTTCAAAAAAATCTGCCAAATACTTTTTAAGATTTTTATTTCGCGAAACAGCGCGCAGTAAAATAATTGTTTCATAACTCAAAGGTTCAAGTAATGAAAAGACTTGCTCTGGGGCCAATTGCTTTTTGCTCAAAAAAGTAATAAGTTTCCTGTGCTTTTGGTAATAGCTAGTAACCCGCTCTTGGTCTCCTTTAGGCAAACCAAACCTGTAAAGAATCGTTTTGATTTCAAGTAAAGTAAATGATTCCAGGAGCCCCGCAAAATAAACCAGCCAGGTATCTAATTGTCTGCGTGCCGGAAAATTTTTAACAAACCAAACAATCTCTTTAGTGATAGATTTAAATAAGCCTGCCGTAGATTTACCAATCTTTAGTTTGGTACTAATAAAGGACAACGCGCCCAAATCACCAAGCTGCTTAATCGGACTAAAGGGTCTCTGCTCTTTAAGTATGAGTATCAATTCATCGCGCATTCTCTGGGGACTTACTTTATCTAACAAACCACCACTGATTGCCTCCTTAAGCAACGCCAACGTTTTAGGCTCAATCTTAAAATTAAGACGCTGGCTAAAACGTATTGCCCTGAGTATCCGCGTGGGATCATCCTTGAAGCTTAAATTATGTAAAATACGAATGCTGCCTGAAGCCAAGTCATCTTGTCCAGCAAAAGGATCAATTATTTCTTGTTCCTTATTTAAAACTAGACTTATTGCCATAGCA
>JAPLMA010000111.1 GCA_026387255.1 Candidatus Omnitrophota bacterium
TTTTAATTCATGCGCCACAAACCCAATTAAATCTAAATAGCTTTTATTTAGAATCTCAAGTTTAGCATTAGACGCCTGTAGTTTTTCTTCACGCTCCTGCAACTTAGAAGCCATATTATTAAATGACTGCGCTAATTCATTTAGCTCGCCAATATTAGCATCGATTTTAGCCCGATATGCCAGGTCTCCAGAAGATACTTTATGCGTGGCTCTCACCACATCCACCAAGGGTTTAGAAACCCGATACGCCAATATATATGAAAAGATTACCGCCAACCCGGCGGCGATTGCAATAACCCCTAAGAAAATAAGACTTATACTCCATAACAAGTCGACAAAAGGTTGCTCTAATAAGCCAACGTAAAGAATTCCGATGATCCTGCCATAAATATCCCTGATTGGTTCATACCCAGAAAAATACCAGTTCGTGACCACAAAAGCCCGATCAAGCCAGGGAACGCCTTTAGTTACAACATTATCATAAACCGTTTGAGAAACCCGTGTTCCGATGGCGCGTTTACCATCACTATCTAAAACATTGGTTGAAATACGCGTATCATCAAGAAAAATTGTGACCGTACCTACAGGCTTGGACTTATAAATCTTATCACCAAAAACAAAATCCCGGATATGATCAACAATCTTAAAATCACGATTAAGAATCTTTCCGGCATACAAGACTTTACTTAAATTACCCCTCTCATAAATAGGCATCGCATATTCTATGGCTAAGGCTTTATCGATCACCTTTTTAGTCGTCGGTTCGGCCTTCGCCGTAAAACGTATACCAATCTCTGCTTGCTTATAAAGCTGCTTGCCAAAAGAAAGTAGTTCTTCTTTACTGATAATGCGCGTGCCAGAAATTTCTTTACCCGTTCTAAACGCCTCTTGAACAATTTCACTCTTTATATCCGCCTGATCAGTGCTTTTAACAATGCGCACATAATCAAGACCCGATAATTCCTTAAGTATCTGCTCATCTTTATCCAAAGAAACCAACCTAAAAATTTCTTTAATATTCTGCATCTGGCTAAAATAAACTGTATGCGCTACTTTTAAATCATGCGTTACTTGCTCTTGTGCGCGAGCCAGAATATTAATCTTTCTCTGATAAAGCCCCAGCACGCTGATAGAAACACCCAGCAATAAAATAATGGCTAAATGCGATAACAGAATTCTATTCTTAAGAGTTCTTACCGGCATCTATTTTCCTTTTGTCTTAGTTGAGGCATTAACGAAATAAATAAGATTCTCTAGCTCCCCCTCAAGATTAACATTATTTATTATACAATCATCATTCCCGCGTAAACGTATGGGAGCAAAATTTAATATTCCTTTAATCCCTGAGGAAAGCATAATATCCACTACCTGCTGAGCAGCAATATCCGGAACCGTAATAATCCCAATCTTAATATTATTCTTCCGCACAAACTCCGGTAAATATTCCAGCGCTAAAACCGGTGTTTTTTCATTAAGTTTAATCATTTTGATATCGGTTTGATTAAATTTTGTCGAATCAATATCAAAAGCCGCCACGATTTTAATCTCCTCTTTCTCAAAACCAGTATAGCGTGAGAGGGCAGTACCAAGTTTACCTAAACCCACGATGATCACCTTCTGCAGCTCATCCTTACCTAAAATAATATTGAGCTTTTCGATTAATTCATCGATCTTGTAGCCACCGCGTTTATTTCCCGAAATACCAAAGATGGAAAAATCTTTACGCACCTGTGAAGCCGTCGCCTCAACGGCATCCGCCAGATTATCTGAAAAAACCCTCACAAAACCTAACGATTTTAGGCGATAAAGCGCATTCTTATACTTAGAGAGTCGTATAATACATAGTTTGTTTGTCTTCATATTGCTCCTTTATTCACAATAACCAATTAAATAATAACATATCTATATTATAAGTCAATAGTTTTTGTGATTTTTTTCACTACAAATATTGGCTAAGTTTTTTTATGCTCGTATTTTTAAATACTTAAATCTGTGGGGGAACGGCCTAAGGACATTAAAAGCCCAATGGTATCCTTAATCTGAGCCTCTATACTCTCACTTTCATGAGCGCGCGCAGGATAAATGTTATATAATGGCCGGTATTCAAGCGGAGTGAGATTAAGCATTACGGAATTGGCTCCGCTAAGCAGCGCCTCTCTCCGGGCATCAGGATTAAGTGTCTCCAAAGCAGTAGTCACTAGAATTTTGGCATTTGCCGCATCAATGATCCGTGAAATAGCAATAACTTTCAGCACAGTTTCTACTTCTGGGGATGGATATTTAGCCAACGGGGTTTGTGGATGCATAATAAATGGGCCAAAACTATACATCTCGGCATGTAACTCTTTAGTCAAAAGTATATCATTTAAAAGATCTTCTTGGCTTTGTTGCGGCAAGCCAATTAAACCTCCGGTAATCACCATATAGCCCAACGCATAAGCTTTTTTTAGATGGGCAATGCGGCGAGAAAGATCTTTACCGGCAGTGACCTGTTTATAAAGCTTGGGGTTGGATGTTTCAAATCGTAAAAGCAATCCGCGCGCCCCAGCATCATAAAGAATTTTTAAATTATCCAGCCCTACCTCTCCAAAACTAATAAAAATTAGAGCCGGCCAATTAACTTTTATCTTATGAATAATCTCAGCTAGCTCCTCTATGCTATACCCACTGTCTTGACCAGATTGCAACACCAGCGCCTTAAAACCGTGCACCTGTATTGCCTGTCGAGCCGCCTCAAGTACCTGGTCGCAAGTTAAACGATAACGAATAATATTTTTATTCGACTTGGCTATGCCGCAATAATCACAATTACAGCCACAGTAATTAGAGATCTCAATAATCCCGTGCACGCAACAAGAATTTTTATGGTGTTTCTGACGCAAGAAATTTGCTGTTTTAAAAAGAAGCTCTAAGGCTGGTTTATTTTTTTCCTTAATCAGGATTAAAAGTTCCTCACGTGAAAGTTTCCTACCTTCAGATGCTTTATCCAGTATTCTCAAAAAGTCCTTCGAAATAGATGCCTGCTTAAGATCAAGGCGAGAAAGTCTTAGGTCAACCTCTTGAAGCTCAAAAAAAGTCTCCTTCCAAACAGCCAGAATACTTTTGGCTTCATCTTCGGGAATCTTGGCAATAGCATAACCACCCTGGGCATAAATATAATCACCGATAGCTAAACCATCTAGTTCATTATAGGCCTTCTTCTTTTCACCGAAGTAGTCTACAATAACTATCTTATTATTAATCGCCTCTATTTTTCCGGGGATTGCATAACACATAGTTAATCACAATCAAATGAAACTAGGCGCAGAACGCGCTGCTGCGGAATATGTTTTATATTAAATAAGGCTTTCTCTAAAGGTGAATTTTGAGATTTTTCTTTAAAGAAAAATCTCAAAGACTCTTCGTTAATCTCAGTAAACTCCCCTAATTCCAAAAACACCTGGGTTACATTTTTGGCATGATGCTGACGAAGATGACCTAGGATATCTTTAAATAAATCCTCAAGAAAATGAACCTCATGCATCTCTTCTCTAGTCTCCTATAAACTCCTGGTTGATGTGTTTAATCAACGCATCAGCAACAGAGTTTACTTCGCAAGAAAGCCCTTCTTTATGTTCTACACTCTTAGGCTGAATACCAATAAAATAAATTTCAGCCTTGGTGTCCTCGTACAAAATACGACTGACTACCGGCAACGGCACACTATGCGTACTTAAACTTGACTCCGGTATATGTTCAGCATCAATAAGGCGCAATTCTCCGGGGACTCCCCCAAAATCCGCGGCATCAATAAAAATAATCCTCTGCGCGGATAACTTTACTGCCTGATCAATTATATTCTCCGGAACATATCCCGCATTAATTACCGAAAGTTTAGTACTCTGTCTTAAACCAGAGGCAATATATGGCCCAACTCCATCATCAGCGCGAAAACAATTACCGACAGTGATAATCAGCGTGTGAGAAAATTCTTTGGGGGTTAGAAGACTGGTTAAATTACCGGCCAACAAATTTGACATTCAAAAAATGCGCAGAACAGGAGATACACGGGTCATAAGCGCGTACCAGCATCTCCATCAGGAGAGTAATTTCTTCTTGACTCTTATCAAGTATTTGAGGAACTAATGCGGCCATATCCAGTTCAATATTATTCAGGTTCTGTCCAGTAGGAATAATGCAATTAGCGTTAATAATCTTACCTTTATTATCAATCTCATATTCATGAAAGAGGATTCCTCTGGGAACTTCAACCGCACCAATGCCGATCCCCGCTTTAACCGGAATCGTGCCTAATTCATTTAAGCCCACCACAATCTCCTGGGAATAATCCACGCCGATTTCTTTAAGCCCCTGTAAAATCTCAATTGACTCCTCCAACGAGTGCACACATTCAATCAGTTGAGCAACAGTATTTAAATAAGGATTAGAAACTATCGGTTTCATACCTAAGAGTAAAGCCACTTCTTTAGCCTTAGGATGAAGCTTATGCTGGTTAAGATTAAAACGCGCTAATGCGCCAACCGCATAAGATTGCCGGGTAGCCTTGGTATGTTTAGCGCTAGAGTGGCTAACCACAAATTCGTTGGTAAGTTTACGGTAATCTTTTTTAATCATCCGCAATCCATCGGTTGAACCTAAATCTCCTGAAAGCATCGGATATTCATCGCTGTCATTAACTAAACCCACATATTCAGTTTCACGGTTAAACTGAGGGAATTTAAAGGTCTTGGCTAATTCCAAAGTCGCTTCCATATCCGGGCGTAAACCAATTAAAATATTAAGCATGCGGTCTATATCTTTTTCGCGCGGAAGCTTAGTAAATCCACCCACAATACAGGAAATCGGATGTACGTGACGGCCAACTAAAATATCACATACATCATTACATTCCTTCTTCATGCGTAAAGCCCTACGCACAACTGTATTATGCGTTTCAATCAAGGGCAGGAAACTCTTTACTCCTAAAAGATCCGGGGCAACTAATAAATAGATATGCAAGATATGGCTGTCCAGATTCTCCATATGTAGAAGAAACTTGCGTAACTTAATCGTTTGCTCGGAAGGGATAAATCCTAAAGCGTCCTCGGCAGCCTGTATAGAAGCCAGAGTATGGCCACAAGCGCAGATACCACAGATACGAGAAGTAATATGCTGGGCCTCAAAAATGGAACGGCCACGTAACATCCCTTCAAAAAAACGGGGAGATTCAACAATATCCAAACGGCATTCTTCAAGCTTACCATTCTTGACATTCACCACGATATTGCCATGACCCTCAACACGAGTCAAATATTCGACATTAACCTTTATGTTTTTGCTCATTACTGAGTCTCCGGTAAATAATGGGCACATTGGAAGCCCGAATTTGTGCCGTATGCAAGGCGCGACGACGAAAGCGTACCCGCAGTGGTACGCCGAGGAGAAGCAACGCCGCAGACGGCACAAATGCGGGCTTCCCCTCTAATTCTATATTCATGGGCTGGACGCTTTTGGGCTGCGACTGCGTCGCTCGTCCTTGGCGTAGCGCTTTGGCTACGCCGGCGTCCTTGCTCCTTGTCTCGCTCCAAAATCGTCTCAGCCAATGTGTCCATTATTTGCCGGAGGCTCAGTATCCAGCTCCCGTGGCTTATTATACATATTCATTTTATTTTGCACCCAATCCAAAGCAATATTGTGCTTCTTTAAGATATCCATCTGACCCTCTTGAGCGGGATTACTGAGCATGCCGCGACAGCCATAACAGATATTGCCATTATTCACACACCAAGAATTACACCCGGCGCGCGTCACCGGCCCCATACAGGTGATCCCCTTATCATACATACAAACATTTTCGTTAAAACGACATTCAGTACAGACCGCATAATCTGGAACAGTGTACAACAAACCAGCTAAGGCACATTTTAAAACTTTTACGAATTCCGGCTGATAAACCGGACAACCATGTACAAAGTAATCAACTTTAACTACTTGGTGTAACGGGTGCGTGGGGATAGATTCAAAATATTTAGCGTCATCCTTATAAACATATTTCTTAATGTCTTCAAGATCAAAATTATTTTTCATCCCATTAATGCCGCCGATTGTGGCACAAGCTCCATAAGCAATCAAAACTTTAGCCGTAGCTCGAATCTGCTTGATCCTCTCTATATCATGAGAAGTAGTAATACTACCCTCAATAATCGCGACATCATAATCATCGCTTTTTTCAGAGATCGCCTCACGAAACATCACTACATCAATCAGGCCAAGAATATCTAACAGCGCTTCACCAAAGTTAGCCACTTGCAGCTGGCAACCTTCACAAGATGAAAAATCAAAAAATGCAACTTTAGGTTTACGCATTATAAAGCCTCTAGATTACCTTTAATTTGATCGTATGAAAATACCGGGCCATCCTTACAACAATAATACTGCGCAATCTGGCAATGGCCACATTTTCCAACGCCGCATTTCATATGCCTTTCCAAAGACACATAAATCTGTTTCTGGGGGATTTCCTTTTTGAGTATTTCAATTAAAACAAACTTATACATAATCGGCGGGCCAACCACTACCGCGAATGTTCTCTTAGGATTAAGATTTACTCCGGGGATAAGTGAAGTAATCAAGCCAATATTACCTTTCCAATCAGGATCAGCTTTATCTACCGTACAATTAAAATTAACATCCAGCCGCTTACCCCATTCCTTTATCTCATTGGCAAAAAGTAGATCGGCGGGTTTCTTACAACCCAAAAGAATATGCACCTTACCAAAATCGCGGCGATTATCAATTACAAAGTTAATCAATGAACGCAAAGGCACAACTCCCAATCCGCCCGCGACAAATAAAAGATCATTGCCTTCTAATATCTGCACCGGAAATCCACGTCCAAAAGGCCCGCGAATCCCCAAAGAATCCCCGGCCTCCATTTTATGCAAGGCGTTGGTCACTTTACCGACATTGCGCACGACCAACTCAAAATAACTGCGTTTAGTGGGCGAAGAGGAAATGGATATTGGCGCCTCCCCGATGCCTAAAAGAGAAACCATTACAAACTGGCCTGGCTCATGATCAAGGCTCGTTCCTCCCTCTAAAGCAATCTTGAAATATTTTTCTTGAGCCGTCATCATACGCGCCTCAAGAATCTTAGCCGGGGCAACAATATATTCGGATTCTTTTAATTCAATACGTTTCATTTTACTGGGTTTCCTTGGCTAAATCATTAATTGTTTCTTTAAGTTTAATCTGGGCCATACAGGTACGTGAACAACGCCCGCAACCGGTACAAAAATAACGGCTATATTTATCAACCGGATATTTAAATTTACGCATATAGCGATGACGTTGACGTTGAGAGCGTTCCTTACGAAAATTCTCATTACCCGCGACCTTAGCAAATGGTTCATTTTGGCATGAATCCCAACGCCGGTAGCGTACTCCCGTATTTAAATCGAGATTCGGCTCATCAATAATATCAAAACAATAACAAGTCGGGCAAACATTGGTGCAATTACCACAGGCAACGCAACGCTTATTCAAATCTTCCCAAACCTTACTATTTGATGAACGATCAAAAAGCGGCTTAAGCTCTTGGTGTTTTACATTAACCTCATCTTTAAAAATAGAATGTTTCATTTGACGCAAAGATTCAAGCGCCTTGAGCATTTTAGCGTCTGCCGACTTAAAAACTGCCGCTTTATTTACTAATTCATCTCCCAGCATCGTATTAATATGCACGATAAAAACATCTCCCAGATCGGTAAAAAATAAATCATAGCCACCATTGGGAAGATGATTGCCCACAACATGACAACTAGCATATTCATCACAATAATCATTACACTCTAAGCCAATAATCGCAATTTTATTCTTGCGTATAATATAATTAATATCTTTAGGTTTATCCGCAAAAACCATATTCAGGCATTGAATACCGGCCAGATCACAGGTATGCACGCCAAAAATAACCATCTTCTCATATTCTAAAATAGCATTTAACGCATTCTCGCGCTTATTATAAGAGGTTATAATTTCCTGAGTAGGAAGAAAATATTTTTTAGGCGGTAAAATGGTAGGAATATACTTAAGGGTAATCTCTTTTCCGGAAGAAACTTCGGCAAAAGAGAAATTATTATGCCCCCGGGCAACCGGAGCAACCACTTTTTGTGATTGCGCTAACGCGCTGATAAATGCATCTAAATCTTTTTTCGAAAGTATAACAAACCGTTGCATAGAAAGATAATTTTTATGGGTTTATAGATATGAAAAGCTTATTGTGAATAATATCACAAAAGTTACTTTTGTCAAACGTTTTATTAAGTTATTTCATCTTTTTATAAAAGCAGGGTAACTTTATTTTCTAAAACTTCAATAAATCCACCCGCAGAAACATCAATTACGCTAGTCTTTCCTGTAGATAAACGCAAGGTGATTTTACCAGCAACCAGCTTAGCAACTATGGGAGCATGATTCGCTAAAACGCCCAGATAACCTGATACTGATGGCGCAATTAGGGAAATCGCTTCACCTTCATACAGGGTTTGATCACTAGAATAAATACTTACCTGGAAAGTTTTAGCCATTTTAATTCAACAACTGTTTATTCTTCTCTATCGCTTCCTTAATCGTGCCCACCATATAAAAAGCCTGCTCATGCAGATCATCAAGCGCACCGCTAAGAATCATATTAACCCCTTTAATTGTATCTTCTAACTTTACGTATTTACCTTTCATGCCCGTAAAATTCTCCGCCACAAAAAACGGCTGTGAGAAGAATCTTTGCACCTTACGCGCCCGCTGCACAATTAATTTATCTTCATCTGATAACTCATCAATACCGAGAATTGAAATAATATCCCGCAGATCTTTATAACGCTGTAATATTTTTTGAACTGCCAAAGCGGTATTATAATGCTCCTCTCCCAGAAGACGCGGATCCATAATCCTGGAATTAGAATCTAAAGGATCAACCGCCGGATAAATTCCCAGCTCAGAAATCTGACGCGATAAAACAATCTTAGCATCCAAATGCGAAAATACCGCTGCCGGAGCCGGGTCAGTTAAATCATCCGCCGGAACATAAACTGCCTGGATAGAAGTTATCGAGCCATCGCGGGTGGAAGCAATCCTTTCTTCAAGCTGAGCAACCTCGGTAGAAAGATTAGGCTGATATCCAACTGCTGAAGTCATCCTGCCTAAAAGCGTAGAAACCTCGCTCCCAGCCTGAATATAACGGTAAACATTATCAATAAATAAAAGCACATCTTTTCTTTCCTGATCGCGGAAATACTCCGCCATGGTTAAAGCGGATAAGCCAATACGTAAGCGCGCACCCGGCGGCTCATTCATCTGGCCAAACACCAAAGCGCTATTCTTAATTACTCCGGAAGCACTTAATTCCAACCAAAGTTCATTTCCTTCCCTGGTCCGCTCTCCAATCCCGGCAAAAACCGATACACCTCCGTGCTCCGCAGCAATGGTACGGATTAACTCCATAACAATCACTGTCTTACCCACTCCGGCACCGCCGAATAACCCGACTTTTCCACCCTTAGGGATGGGTGCTAAAAGATCAATCACCTTTAATCCTGTTTCTAAAATATTTTCTATGGGTAGTTGCTCCTCAAAATTAGGCGAGGCCCGGTGAATAGGATTCCGAATCTCCGGATGTTCCAATTCCCCTTTGCCGTCAATTGGCTCGCCTAAAAGATTAAATATCCTGCCTAAAGTTTGCTGGCCAATAGGCACGGTAATCGGGCTACCAGTATCAATCGCCTTCATTCCACGCACTAAGCCATCAGTCGAGCCCAAGGCAATACAACGCACGGTATTATTCCCGATATCCTGGGCAACCTCCAGGGTAAGATTAATTCCTTTTTCCTGAACTTTAATCGCATTTAAAAGCTGCGGCCCCTGATTCTCAGGAAATCTAATATCTACGCTTGGTCCGATAATCTGAAGTAACTGCCCCTCTGCCATAGTTTTATCCTTTCAATGCCTCAACCGAAGAAGAAATCTCTAAAATATCCTGAGTAATCCGGGCTTGCCTAACCTTATTCCTAAAAAGCACTAATCCCTCTAAAAGATCTTTGGCATTATCCGTAGCTGTTTTCATCGACACAGTCCTGGCAGCATGCTCGGAAGTAAACGCCTCTAATAAAATAAGCTGCATCTTAACCTTAAGATAACGCGGAACCAAATCTGCAAGGATACTTTTAAAATCCGGTTCAGCAATATACTCTATCGGCGCAACTGTCCTAGGTTGGATAGGCAACAATTGCTCTATCGTCGCCTTCTGCACAAGAGAATTCTCAAAATAGGTATAAACCAGATAAACCGAACCTACCTGAGCGCTTAAAAATAAACTAGTTAAATCTAATATGAGTTTATCGCAAAAATCCTGCTTAAATTTTGCATTTAACCCCATATAGGAATTCAATATTTCTATTCTGCTTGTTCTAAAATAATTTAATCCCTTCTGGCCGATTAAAATCAATTTTACTCTTTCAGGATTATTTTTTTTTAAAAATTCCTGCGCAACACGCAGAACATTCTGATTATACATTCCGCACAATCCACTATCCGATGTAATCAGGCAAAGCGCAATCGGCGCTTGAGCTGATCTTTTTTTAAAATGTGCGGATAAATTATCTTCATTTGAAGCGGCAAGATTATACATAAGGTTTTCCAACCTTAAAGCATACGGCCGCAAAACAAACAACTGACCCTGGACACGATTCAGCTTAGCCACGGAAATCATCTGCATGGCGCCAGTCACTTTTTTAGTATTTTCCACACTGCGGATACGGTTTTTTATCTGCTTAATAGATTGTGCCATCTTTAGCTAGAAACTCTTTCTTAAAATCAGCGATGAGCATATCCAGTTTATTCTTTAAACTTAAATCTAAATCATTCTTAGACTCTATCTCTGCCAGAATTTCCGGAAATTTTAGATCAATAAATTTATACAGTTGATACTCAAACTTTTTGATCAAACCTATAGCTAAATCATCCAAATAACCATTAGTGCCGGCGTAGATAATCATTACTTGCCTGGCTGACTCCAGCGGCGCGTATTGCGCCTGCTTTAAGACCTCGACCATTCTTTCGCCACGGGTTAACTGCGCGCGCGTAGTCTTATCTAAATCCGTTCCGAATTGCGTAAAAGTTACTAGTTCTCGATATTGTGCCAAATCCAATCTTAACTTTGAGGATACCTGGCGCATAATCTTGCTCTGAGCTTTACCTCCCACGCGAGAAACTGATAACCCCACGTTTACCGCCGGCCGGATACCCGCATAAAATAAATCGCTTTCCAGATAGATCTGGCCATCAGTAATTGAGATAACATTCGTGGGAATATAACTAGATATGTCTCCAGCTTGAGTTTCCACAATCGGAATCGCCGTAATTGAACCTGCGCCTAAAGCATCGTTTAGTTTAGCTGAACGCTCCAGAAGCCTGGAATGCAAATAAAAAATATCTCCCGGATAAGCCTCTCTACCCGGAGGACGCCTAAGCAATAAAGATAGCTGCCGATAGGCTTGAGCATGCTTAGACAGGTCATCATAAATTACCAAAACATGTTTTCCTGAATACATAAACTCTTCCGCCATGGCGCAAGCGGCATAAGGAGCAAGATACTGCAGGCTTGCTGATGCCCGGCTGGAAGCGCTGACAATTGTGGTATATTCCATCGCGCCGTACTTCTTAAGCACCTCGTTTACCGCCACCACACTGGATAATTTTTGGCCAATTGCGCAATAAATGCAGTAAACATCTTTTCCTTTTTGATTAATAATCGTATCCATCGCCACGGCGGTTTTTCCGGTTTGACGGTCTCCAATAATCAATTCGCGCTGGCCGCGGCCAATCGGAGTCATCGCATCAATAGCTTTAATTCCGGTCTGTAATGGTTGGTTTACCGGTTGTCTTTCTACGACATTCGGAGCGCTGGATTCTATGGGCCTGGACTTTTGCGTATTAATCTGGCCCTTGCCATCGATCGGCTTGCCTAAACCATTAACCACCCTGCCTACCAAAGCCTCTCCTACCGGAACGCGCACAATTTTACCCGTGCGCTTAACCAAATCACCTTCCCGGATGTTTTTATCCGGATTATCCGTACCAAAAATTACCACTCCTACGCTATCCTCTTCCAGATTTAAAACCATACCCATAATATTATCCGAAAACTCCACCAACTCACCCATCATTACATCATCTAGCCCATAAACACGCGCGATGGTATCTCCAACCTGAATTACTGTACCAATAGATTCAGTGCGCAGCCGAGATTTATATTTCTCAAGTTCTTTTTTAATAATTGACGTAACTTCTTCCGGTTTTAAAACCATATTAAGCCATCCTCACTATAGTAAGTTTATCTCTTAATTCTTCTAGACGTTTCTTTACTGAACCATCAATAATCGTATTGCCAATCACTACCTGTACCCCGCCTAATAAATCACCATCTAAATCTATATAAAACCGCAAGCTTTGTTTAAACTTCTTTTCCAAAGCCGACTCTATTCTTTGAATCAAATCCAACTCTAACGGAAAAGCGGTTCTCAGTAACACATCCACCTGCCCATGATGTCCGTATTTGGCACGCAGATATTCCGCAACATCAAGAAAGATATTAAAACGTTTCTTTTCTAAAAGCAGCTTAAGAAAATTACGCAGCTCATCCGAAAAGCCATCCTTAATTACCAGATCAATAATTGCGCATTTTTCAGTATAAGAAATCTCCGGATTATCGAGCAACTGCTTAAAACCCGAATTATCACGAATTATATTCTTTACAATTACCAGGTCTTCCAAAGCCTTATCTATTCCACAATTTGCCCGCGCAAAACTTAAAAAAGCTTCAGCATACCTGCTCACCACTACCTTATCTTTTATCATTCTACTTTCTCGATCTGGTTAATAAAATCTTCCACAATCTTACGATCACCATCTCCGGTAAGCTTCTCTTGAATTACGTTTTTAGCAGCACTCAAGGCAATATCCACGATTCTTTCTTTAAGTTGCTCCTGGGCCTTAGAGACCTCATATTTTACCTGCGCTCGCGCATCCGTAATAATATCCTGTGCCTCTTCATGGGCTTTCTTACGCATCTGCACAGTTACGATCTTAGCCTGTTCAACCGCCTGATTAATTTTTGCCTGAGCCTCACTGGCAATATTAGAAATCTTAAGTTCATAATCGCTTTTCAGCCTAGAAATCTCAAACTTAGTATTTTCTATTTCACCAAGCTCGGAGCTAATTTTTTCTTTGCGCTGATCAAGAAGCCCAAGGATTTTTTTCCAGGCGAATATTCTTAACAAAAATAATAATAAGAAAAAACTTAAAACCTGCGCCAGAATCTCACTTGCGCTAAGCATCTTTAAAAGTTCCACTAATTATTCTCCTTGTCCAGATAAACAATCTCGACGCAATTCTAGTTAGCGTGAGGGTGTAAATATCTATTAAGTTTACTTAGCGGCGTACATAAAAGCAAACACCAGAACGTAAATGGTAATCGCTTCAATAAAGGCACAGCCAATAATCATACTCATCATAATTTTGTTATTTGCCTCCGGCTGCCTGCTGATTGCTCCCATAGCCGAAGCTACGGCGATACCTAAACCGATCGCTGAACCGAATGCCGCTGCGCCTAATGCTATGGCTACACCTAAATCCATTGCTGATTTTGAATCCATGTTAACTCCTCCCTTTTTATTATACTGTTTCTTCTTCGCGATTTAAAACAAGCGCAAAATAAATAGCAGTTAACAAACAGAAAACTGTTGCCTGGACAACTGCCGTTAAAGTCGCCATTAACATATTAAAAAATAACAACGGTAACCCCTTAATACCAAAACTGGAAAGCAATCCCAAAAGAACCTCATCCCCCCAGATATTACCGCGCAGACGCAAAGATAAACTTATTGGCCGGATTAATTCGGTAATAATATGTAAAATAAACATAAATAACGGCATAATCACTGTAAAAGCCAAAATACCGCGGGGTTTACCCGCCAAATGGTCCAAATAACCCAAAAAACCTAATTCCCTGATTGCTGTATACTGCACATAGAAAAATACACACAGTGCCAGAGCTAAAGTTGTCGACCAACTAGCAGTAGAAGCTTTGATAAATGGAATCAAGCCGGAAAGATTCATAAAAAGGATGTAAATAAATAAGGTGCCGATAAAAGGAGTATACTTCCTCCCCCCTGGCCCCATAATCCCGCAGACAAAACTATCCAAACCTCCGACAATAACCTCAGCCGCTGACTGAAGGCGGCCGGGGATCAGACTTTTTTTCCGGCAAGTAAAAAAAGCCAATAACCCTAAAATAAGAACAATGATCAAAGAATAACTAACATTTTCCCAAAGATGAACGAATTTGAAAAAAATACTTTCGGGAAACTTAGCCGATAGGATTGCAAAAATATCCGGTGACCCTGAAACACCAATATTCTGGCTCATTTTTTATTCATCCTAGCTATAACTTTTAATATCTTAACAATTTCGGTAATTGCTACGAGAAAACCAAAAGCAACACCCAAGAATACCCAATAAGAAGAAAAATTAAATTTTTTCTGTAAAAGAGTACCCACAAAATAACCTGAAAGCGGCCCGGCAGCTAAGATAAACGGAATAAAAGAAACAAAACCTACAGTTTTTACCCCTTTATAAAAATCTTCTTTCTGCATCAAGCGCCTCAAAAAAAATTGACGTCTTCTATCCCATTTTGGATTTAAGACGTCTGTCATTTTATTAACTGCTATTGCTTCTTTGCCAGCAAATTAATTCTATCATAAATCATATACTTGTCAATTATTCTTTAGCGCAAAACCCCCGCGTACACTAGAACCAAAAACCATAAGTACGGTTTTTAGATAAAACTCTTTAAAACTTCCCTTATCTCTTTGCAGGCTGCCCGCGTTGAGTCTTGCACTCCCGGTGAAAGGCTTCCGCAGAATTCCGTAGTCCCAGGCTGCATCCCAATAAGTATAGTTTCACACTGGATAGACTTATACAGATAATCTCTGAGGATCCCGATCGGAACCCGATGCGTGGAAAAAGATACCCCGGCTTCTGTACAAATATCCACTACTCTCAACGCCCCGGTTTCTAAATGAAAATCTACCGCGTCAATAACAATTAGATGCGTGGGTTTGAACTTTTTGATCTGACCGGTTAAATTCTCCGGTGCAGTTTCGCCCAAGAAAACTTTAAGCAAGCTTCTTTTTTTCTTCTGCTTAATATATGCTTTAAGCTCTTGAGCAATCATCAATCCTGCCGCATCATCCGCCCTTAACTGCGAACCAATGCCCAACACCGCAACCCTTTGCGCATTCCTTAACTTACCCCTTAGGACTGTCTTTATTCCCATCATTAAAAATAACCTTTAATTGAGCGGGGTCTAACCTAGCCAGTTCAAATTCAGCGGTAATTTCAAGCACTTTCTTCGGACAAGAATCCACGCATTGGCCGCAATAAATACATTTGGCTAAATTTATTTGGGCCTCAAATTGTTTCTCACCAAGCTTCCTAATTTCTATTGCCTCTGAAGGACAATCACGCATACACATTTTGCAGCCAATACACATTCCGGCGTTAAATTTTAACTTTCCGCGAAACCCTTCAGGCATCCCCGACCGATCAACAGGATAATTCCCCGTAGCGGGTTTTTTAAACAGTGACTGAATAAGAAGCCTGGCTATTTTTCCCGGTCTACTCATCTTGGCAGTACCACCTTTAAGATAAGGTTAAATAAAACCTGCAAGAACGCTAAAGGCGCAAGGTATTTCCAGCAAAAGTTAATCATCTGATCCAGGCGCAGTCGCGCAAATAACGAACGCAGGAATGAAATTGCCGCGATAATAAAAAGGACTTGAATTAAGTAAAACAAAAATATGGCTGCCGGAGGCAGGTTAAGTCCAAATGGCAAAAATACCGCCGCCAACATTGAAGCCCCCACGACCATTTCAATATTAAAAGACATGCGAATAAACGCCAAAAGCCTTCCGTTATATTCAGTAAAACTTCCGGCGACTATTTCAGTTTCCGCCTCCGGTATATCAAAAGGCACCTTTTCAAGTTTGCCCAAGAGACAAATCAATGCCACCCCAAACCCGATAATGTTACAGAACCAATAACCCAAATGATGACTATAAAATGTCACCATTCCACTCAATGACCAGGTATCCGCCAATAATGCCGAAGCAAGAATACATAGAAAAAGAGGAACTTCATAAGCAAATAACTGCGTCAGGGAACGCACCGCTCCAATCATGGAATAGACGCTCCGGGAATACCATCCTCCCAGAAAATAAGCAAATGTAGGAATGGTTAACGCTAACGGCTGAAACCATGGAGGGCCGATTCTGTTTTGAAACCGCGCATAAAGTTTCCTGTCTACATACTCGGTAAAAAAACCAAATATGAAAAGAAAAAATAACCCCGGGAAAATTAAAATATGAAATAGTACTTTTGCCATATGAAAAAATGCCCCATCTTCTCTAAAAGAGTTTCGTCAATTTTTTATTTAAAGATATAAAATCTATTCCTTTGTCTTTGTACCAGGCGATCCCCTTAAGCCTAATGGTTTCCCAAGCTACGGTATTTTTTTCCTTGCTCTTTGTATCCCGAATAGATACCAACCTGTCCGTGCAGGAGAAGCAGGGATCAATCGCCGCGATAACAATCGGCATATCCGCTAAGTATCGATCTTCAAGCATCTTGGAAACTGACTGAATATTAGCTAAGGTCGGCGCCCTGACCTTTACCCTGTCGGGTTTTTCTGTACCATTGGCACGCACATAATGCAAATCTTCTCCTCTGGGCGCTTCATAACGGCTGACTGCTTGGCCGGCTGGGATCTTACGCGGCGATTTTATTAAAATAGGCCCATCAGGAATTTTACGTATAATTTGACGCACCAGGCTATAAGACTCCATCAGTTCCCCCAGGCGGACCAGTGTGCGGCCATAAACATCACAGCTATTAACGCTAATTACCTTAAAATCCAGCTCGGCATAAGCCGCATAAGGATCATCTTTGCGTACATCCCGCTCTATACCTGAGGCACGCGCAGTAGGGCCAACTGCATCTAATTTTTTAGCATCTTCGTAAGATAATACCCCTACCCCCTGCAATCGTTTAAGCAAAGTTGTTTCGTTTTTAGCAAGATCAATGTAGTATTTAGTTCTCTCTTCTAATATATCTATCGCTTTTAAAACCTCTTCTTTTTGTTTAGAGTTAATATCACGCCTTACTCCTCCAATAGTATTAATACCATAATTCACCCGATTGCCGGTAAGCGTTGCCAAAAGGTCCATCACCACTTCACGGTCGCGCCAAGTATACATCAACAGTGTATCAAAACCAATCTCATGTCCGGCTACGCCTAACCACAAAAGATGGCTGTGTATGCGTTCTAATTCCGCAATCAACGTACGCATATATTTAGCGCGGGGCGAAACTTGAATTCCAGCAATTTCTTCCACTGCCTGCACAAAACAGGTAGAATGGGAATGCGAACAAATGCCGCAAATCCGTTCAATAAGATATAAACCTTGAGTATATGTCCTTTCTTCGCAGGCCTTTTCTATGCCACGGTGATTGTAACCTAACCTTACGCTGGAAGCAGTTATCTTCTCTCCGCGCAGGCTGATTAAAAAACTCTCCGGTTCTTTTAATGCCGGATGTTGAGGCCCAATCGGAATTCTTACATCTCCAGACTCATGCATTTTGCGCCTCCTCATTGCGAGTGCCACTTTTCCAATCTTTACGTAAAGGATATTCTCCCTTTGGCCAATCATCAGTAAGAGGATACCTGTGCCCCGCGGCCAACCCACTCACTTTAATTCCCAATAAATCCATCAGCTCTCTTTCATATATATCCGCACTAGGGCAATATGGAATAACGGATTTTACTTGGGGATTTTCTTTATTTAAACCAACACTTAAATTCAGCAATAGCTTGCCTTCTTGATTAAGATGATAAATAACTTCGAAACCATCCCTGTTATCCAATCCGGTTATTGCCGAGAGTGCTAAAAAATGCATTTGTTTTACCGCATAAGCAAATACTTCATCAAATTTATCCAAAGGAACCTGCGCAAACATGCGGCCTCTTCTCTGAATAATTACCGCGTCTTTCAGATAGGTAAATTTATCTTCTAATTCCCGCTTAATATTTTCTTCGCTCATTTTTTGCCTCCTCATTTTTCCCCAGCCTCCGGCGCTTGGGGAAAAATGACCCTCAAGCTCCCGCAAGGAAAACATAACCTTAGATAGACTTCTTGCTTTTAGGTTTTTCTTCCAGGCTTTGTAAAAGTTTTACTACGCCATCAATTATAGCTTTGGGACTAGCCGGGCAACCCGGAATATATGCCGACACTGGCAAAACCGAATTTATCCCGCCGCCGACATTATAACAACCATTAAATACTCCTCCACTGCAAGCGCAAGAGCCTACTGCTACCACAAATTTAGGTTCAGGCATCTGTTCATATATCCGTTTTAGACGGCTTTCTATCTGTTTAGTTACCGGGCCGGAACATAAAAGTATGTCGGCATGGCGCGGAGTCGCTTTAAGTACCACGCCGAAACGTTCCAAATCATAACGCGGAGTCAGAGCAGCAATAATTTCTATATCACAAGCATTGCAGGCACCCGTATTAAAATGCAAAACCCAAGGAGATTTAATCCTGGACCAGTTGATTATTTTTGAAATTATACTCATGGTTATTTTCTTAGTAAAATTAAAAGCCCGATTATTGCGGCGACTACATAAACTACCGCCATCGCCAATATCTCTACAGTCTCGGCAGGAACTGTAGCGATAACCAGA
The DNA here is from genome assembly GCA_026387255.1 of Candidatus Omnitrophota bacterium. Classification (GTDB taxonomy): domain Bacteria; phylum Omnitrophota; class Gorgyraeia; order Gygaellales; family Profunditerraquicolaceae; genus UBA6249. The sequence continues at coordinate 18,836 of JAPLMA010000111.1, forward strand.
GCAACGACATGCAAAATAGTAAAGAAAAAAGCAAAAGGAAAAAACTGGCTATAATCCGGCTGGATAAAATGTCCCTTAAAATCTTCTCCGCAGGCATACGC
>JAPLMA010000107.1 GCA_026387255.1 Candidatus Omnitrophota bacterium
CGGAGGCGGTACTACGGAGATTGCCGTAATTTCACTCTGCGGGACAGTTTTTTCCAAGTCTATTCGTATCGCTGGAGATGAAATGAATGAAGCGGTCATTGAGTATCTTAAGAAAACATATAACCTGATGGTTGGTGAACGTACATCTGAAGATATAAAGATTAAAATCGGTTCCGCTTATCCTTTGGAAGAAGAGATGAGTATGGAGGTAAAAGGCAGGGATTTGGTTGCGGGTTTACCTAAAACTGTTACCATTACTTCTGAGGAAATTCGTGAATCTTTACAGGAACCTTTGCGCGCCATATTAGAAGTTATAAAAATATCTTTAGAGAGAACTCCCCCGGAGTTAGCGGCGGATCTTATTGATCACGGGATTGTGATGGCCGGAGGCGGTTCATTATTAAGAGGGCTGGATAAATTAATTTCCGAAGAGACAGGCTTGCCCGTGCACATTACTGATGATCCGGTTACTGCGGTTGCCAATGGCACAGGTATTGTGTTGAGTGAAATTCAGTATCTTAAGAAAGTTACCGTATCGGTTAAAACTGAAGTACGCAATTAAATCTTACCGGATTTTTCAATGTGTTTAAGTTACCCCGCAAAACCTTAATTAGTTTTATTCTTGTTTCTTGCGCCGTACTTCTAGTATTTAATTCTTTATCCTGTTTTAAAAATCCAACTCTAAAAGTATTTAAACCCCACCTTTCCATTATTGGCTTGGTTAAACGTGAACTCTCCGGCGTTATTTTTTATCATCATAATATGATGCAAGCTCAGAGATTACAAAACGATGTTAATTTGTTACGTTGGCGCCTGTTTAATTTTCGTGAAGTAGCCCAAGAAAATGTCCGACTTAAAAATCTGCTTAACTTCAAACAGAAATCTCCTTTGCGCCTTGTGGCCGCCCGGGTGATTGGCCGCTCAATTGATAGTTGGTCCTCTAGCGTGATTATTGATAAAGGCAGATATAATGGAATTAAATCTGGGATGGTGGTGATTACTCCCAAGGGATTAGTAGGTAGCATAGCAGAAAGTATGGATAATACCAGTAAGGTATTGTTAATTAACGATCCTAATCAAGGTATCTATTGCATCGTACAGCGCAGTCGGCAAGAAGGATTAGTCAGCGGTACGCTGGGTAGTAATTTAATCATGCGCTATCTTCCGGATGAGGCACAGATTATTGTGGGGGATGTTATTATTACTTCGGAGTTAAGCCAGATTTATCCTAAGGGATTGCTTCTGGGGCAAGTGGTGAGTATCGGACGGGAGTTTTCCGGGCTTAATCGTTATGCCCTGGTTAAGCCGATAGTAGATTTGTCCAGCATTGAAGAGGTGTTGGTGATTATCCCATGAAAAATTTATTATTTTTGTTGACCATAATAATTCTGGCTAGCTTAGGATTAAACTGGCCGATTTTTTTAAACTTTTTTTATTGTAAGCCGGATCTGCTTTTAATTTTTATGGTGGCCTTAGTTTTTTATACAGATTTTAAGACGGCTTTGATATTTGGTATTTTAGCCGGGTTGACTAAAGATGTTTTTTTGCCCTGGCAAGTAGCGATAAATACTATTTGTTTTAGTGTCTGGAGCTATTGCGTATATCGTCTTGGCCGTCAGATATCTACGGAAGAGAATTATGTGCGGATGGCAGTAGTTTTAGTGGTCGCTTTATTAAATAATTTTATAATTGGCATACAAAGTGTAGCGACCGGAAATATCATGCCGCCAGGTATTTTTTTACGCAACTTGATCATCGTCAGCATTTATACGAGCCTGCTGTCGCCTTTGGTTTTTAAGCTCACAAAAAAAATAGCCGCATAGTTACTGAACCATTCAAAAAAAATAATGGAAAGAAAAAGTATTTTAAATTTAATAATTATTATTATGTTTAGCGCATTAATCATCGGGCTTTGCGACCTGGGGTTATTGCAAGGGGCTAAGTTTCGCCGGCTTAGTGATAGCAACTGTATCCGTCTGATATCTCAAGCCGGCAGTCGAGGTAATATTTTGGACCGTCATGGTGAGATTATCGTAGATAATAAGATTTCCTATGACGTAATGGTTTTGCCTCAAGATTTAAATCATATTGATCAAGCTTTAGCTCTGATTAGCCGTATTTTAGGCGTAGAAGTTAAAGTATTAAAGGCGGCATTTAAAAAGAATTTCATCTCCAACAGTGTACCGGTTACCGTGGCGACGAATATCAAGCTAAAAGAGGCAATTTCACTCGGAGAGTTTAAGACTGAGCAGCCCAGTATTATTGTTACGCCTAAGCCTTTGCGACATTATCCTTATGGGCCATTAGCCTGTCATGTGGTGGGTTATGTTAATGAAATTGATCGCTGGCGCCTAACTAAATTAGAAGATTATGGCTATAAGACTAAAGATATCGTTGGGTTTGGCGGGGTGGAGGAGAAATATGATTATTACTTACGCCAGGAAGAAGGGGGGCTGTCGGTTGAGGTAAATCACCGTGGAAAATTTATGCGTGTTTTAGGCTTTGAGCCTCCGCGCAATGGCAAAGACGTTACATTAACTCTGGATCTATCGATTCAAAAGATTACCGAAGAAAATTTAAGCGGAAAAAAAGGGAGCGTAATTTTAATGGATCCGCTAAGCGGGGAGATTCTGGCTTTAGCTAATTTTCCCAATTTCAATCCCGCAATTTTTGTGGAACAGCGGAGCAAGCTTATTTCTGGTTTATTCAATGATCCGGATGCGCCATTTCTTAATCGTGCGATTGGGTCAAGTTATCCGTTGGCTTCGGTTTTTAAAATAGTGGTGGCTTCAGCCGGTTTGGAATTAAAGAAAATAAATCTTTCTACAAGTTTTGTTTGTCAGGGCTCAATCATGGTCGGAGCCAGAAAATTTAGCTGTTGGGATATACACGGCTCTGAGGATATTTTCCAGGCGATTGCCCATTCTTGTGATGTATTTTTTTATAAGACAGGTTTACTAATCGGCGCGCAGAATATTCATGATTATGCTTTAAAATTAGGCTTAAGCAGAAATATGGGTTTTGAGCTGGCTGGCGAAACAAGCGGTTTTATTCCATCTCCTTTATGGAGAAAGATTAATAAATTTCAGAATTGGTTTAATGGGGATACGGCAAATTTAAGTATTGGTCAGGGGGATTGTCTGGTTACTCCTCTGCAGGCAACTAATCTGTTAGCGGTGTTTGCAAATCGTGGATATTTATTAAGCCCTTATATTGTTAAAGCCGTTGGAGGTTTGGATTTTTCTGTCAAAAAGAAGAGAGTTATGGGGGTAGCTTTTAAGAAAAGTACTTTTGAAATTATTGTTCAGGGGTTAGCGAAAGTTGTTTCTGATAGCGAGGGGACAGGAAATATTTTATCCACGCTGCCGGTTAAGGTTGCCGGGAAAACTGGTACCGCCCAGGTATCGCGGGGCGCCACGCATGCCTGGTTTGTAGGTTTTTTCCCGACGGATAAACCTCGGTATGTAATCTGCGTTTTTTTAGAAAATGGCGGGCCAGGCCATGCCGCCAGCCTGATAGCTAAACAAATTATTGAAGCAATGAATAATCAGGGGTTAATATGAGAAATTCATTTTTTAGGATTTTGATCCTGGCTTTAATTATCGCTTGCTTAGGAGTTTTATCTATTTATAGCAGCACTTTTCAGAAAGAAGGTACGCAGTGGCAGGAGATCTACAAACGCCAGATGCTTTGGATAATTATCGGGTTGGCCTGTTTCTTTTTTATCTCTAGGTTTAACTATCGTAAACTTTGGGACGCTAACTATTTTATTTATGGGGTGGCGATATTTTTTCTGCTTTTAGTTTTTGGTTTGGGTGTGATCAGGTTGGGGGCGCAGCGCTGGTTAAGAATAGCCTGGTTTAATTTTCAGCCTTCGGAGTTTGCGAAACTGGCAATTATAATATTTTTAGCCAGGTATTTTAGCCGTAAATCTATTGATGATACATCGCTTTTATCGGGTAAATTTGGTATCTTCCAAGGTATAATTTTACCATTTATATTCGTGGGGTTGCCGATGTTTTTGATTATTGAGCAGCCGGATCTAGGTAGCGGCTTGATGCTGATGCTGGTTTTTATGGGTTTACTTTATTTGACTAATGTGCGCATTAAATATATTCTTATTTTGTTGGCAGCATTGATTTTACCTTTGCCTTTTTTCTGGCATTTTCTGCACGATTATCAGAAACAAAGATTGTTAGTTTTTCTTAACCCGAATATTGATCCTTTAGGTGCCGGCTATACTGTAATTCAATCGCGTATCGCCATTGGTTCCGGTGGGTTCTTCGGTAGAGGTTGGTTGCACGGCTCGCAGAGTCAATTATATTTTTTACCGGAATCACATACGGATTTTATTTTCGCTACTTTTTCTGAGCAATGGGGGTTTCTTGGTAGTAGTCTGCTGATTTTGATGTACTATTTAATTGTGCGTCAAGGTTTTATCATTGCGCAAAGGACTCACGATTCATTTGGCAAGTTGCTGGCTTATGGCATATCACTTTTATTGACTTTACAGGTATTTATTAATATTGCCATGAATATGGGATTGGCGCCGGTAGTGGGGTTGCCTTTACCGATCATGAGTTATGGTGGTTCTAGCGTGCTGGTTACTTTTATTGCCTTAGGGATTCTGGTTAATATTGATCGCACGAGAAACGTATTTTAAAAAACTATGATTGAAGATTTGTTTGTTAATGTCCATCGGCCTGCCCAATATTTGGGTAATGAATGGAATACCGTAAAAAAAGATTTTAATACTTGCGCTGTAAGTTTTGCGTTAGGTTTTCCGGATTTATATGAAATCGGGATGAGTAATCTAGGATTGCGGATTATTTACGGGGTTTTAAATAATATGCCCGGCGTGGTTTGTGAGAGATTTTTTGCCCTGGAAGCGGATATGGCAGACTCTTTAAAAAACGCCAAACGCCGTCTTTTTTCTTGGGAGTCAAACCAAGAACTGGTAAATTTTGATCTGTTAGGGTTCTCGCTGGGGTCTGAATTAAACTATACTAATGTTTTAAGTATTTTGGATTTAGCGGGTTTGCCCTTAGTATCTTCATTACGAAATCACCAATACCCATTGGTAATCGCCGGTGGGCCATGTACGCTTAATCCGGAGCCGATGCATGAGTTTATTGATCTATTTATTATCGGTGAAGCAGAAGAGGCGGTTGTGGAACTTCTGAATTTATACCGTAAACATAAGGATGATTATAAAACGGGCAGATTAAGCAAAGAAGATCTTTTAATTGAGTTATCTAAGATTCCAGGTGTTTATGCGCCGTCTCTTTATTTGCCGGAGTATGATCTTGGTGGATCTCTGGTGAATTTTTCGCCAAAATTCGCAAGCCTGCCTCTAAAGATAAAAAAACGCATAGTGAGCGATTTTGATGCGGCCTATTTTCCTTGCAATTGGATCGTGCCTTACGTGCAAACAATCCATGACCGGGTTACTTTAGAAATTATGCGCGGTTGCCCTAATCGTTGCCGTTTTTGCCAAGCCCGCTCTCAATACTATCCTTTAAGAATAAGAAGTAAGGCAAGAATAATTTCATTGGCTAAGCTTACCCAGGCTTCTAGCGGATACGAAGAATTATCTTTGGCGGGCTTATCTGTAGGAGATTATCCGGGGATAGAAACTCTGGTGTCCGATTTAACTAATAGTTTTAGCCAGCAGGCGGTTAACTTATCGTTACCTTCATTAAAAGCCAGCTCTTTACTAGGAAATGTGTCAATGCTTATTGCTAAAATTAAAAAAACCGGATTAACTTTTGCCCCTGAGGCGGGTACTGCCAGATTGCGTCAGGCGTTGGCTAAAGATTTTTCGGAAGAGGAATTTTTTCAAGCGATTGAGCAGGCATATCGGGCAGGTTATCAGCATTTAAAATTATATTTTTTGATTGGTTTACCCGATGAGCGGCAAGAAGATCTGCAGGGGATAATTGATTTTGCTCAAAGTGCTTCGGAGGAAAGAAAAAAAATTAACGGCTCTGCCGCACAAATTAATATTAGTATTAATCCGTTAATTCCCAAGCCACACACGCCTTTACAATGGCAAAAAATGGATTCCATTGAAGCGATTAAAGAAAAACAAATTTATTTAAAGAGTCATTGTAAAAACAAAAGGCTTAAATTTAATTTTCATGATTCCCAAATGGGTTTTTTAGAAGGAGTACTTTCCCGCGGAGATAGGTTGTTGGGTAAGGTTATTTTGTCGGCTTATAAAAAAGGGGCCAGGTTTGATGCCTGGAGTAACCATTTTTCATTTGAAAAGTGGCAGGAAGCATTTTTTGAGTCAGGAATCGATCCGTTGAAATATCTTGATGAAAAACCAACTACTGCCTTACTTCCTTGGGATTTTATTGATACGGGAATTGATAAGGAAGACTTGCTGATTGAGTTTAATAAATCTATTGTCAGATAAGGAGTTAGGGGGTATAATTATTAACAAGATTATTTAAAATTATGGAGAATCATGGATAATCATCCCAACCATTTTTCCTTAAATTCACGTACGGTTAAGCAAAAGCTGATGGTGGCTTTTCAGCTGATGTCTATTCTACCGTTTTTAGTTTGCGTATATCTGCTTTCCGTTTATATTTTTTCAAAATCTGGAGTTAAGCTAGATATTATTGTTTATTTGGCAGTGAGCGCATTTTTGGCGATTGTTGGGCTCTTAATCATTAAGGAAGTTTTTGATCGTTTGACTTCAGTGACTACCGAAGCCAAATTTATTGCTGCCGGAGATATGAGCCGGAACCTGGAGGCAGGGCATAGCGATGAAGTTGGGGAATTGGGTGCCATTTTGAATCAACTTACGCAGCGCATTCGTGGTAATATGGATGAGCTTAAAGATTACAGTGAGAAAACAACCCAGATCAATATTGAAATTCAGAAAAAAATAATTATTCTTTCTAATTTGATGCAAATTAGTGCACTTATTTCCGGAGGGTCAAAATTTGAGGAAATTTTAAAAATTGCGGTTGAGAAGTCTCGCGCTTTAGCTAATTCCGAAATCGCGTTTTTACTTTTTAAAAATGAATCCAAGGATTCTTTTTACATGAAAGTGGCAGACGGGATAAAATCAGATTATTTAAGCTCCGTAGAGATCAATGCTAAAGATGATCTCTATAATAAAGCTTTTAATTTGAACAAGCTTTTGATTTTAGATAAACAGAATTCATTGCAGGATAACCTGACGGTTGATTTTTTGACTAAATTCCAAGTTAAAAATTGTTTAGCGATGCCTATATTTTTAAGAGGAATGGTCAAAGCGGTATTGGGAATCGCTAATACCCGGGATAATTTTTCTTATAATAAAAGCGATATCGAACTGTTGGATATATTTTCTAAACAGATTGCCGTGGCGATTGAAAATGATATTTTAGCGCATCGCGTTGAGAAATTAGAGATTAAAGATACTCTCACCGGACTCTACAATTATTTTTTTATTCAAAGTCGCTTGCAAGAGGAGATTAATCGAGCAATCATTTATCAGCGTCCCTGCGCCTTTGTTATTTTTGATATTGATAATTTCAAAAATTACCGCCAAAAGTTTGGATCAATTTGCGCAGAATCAGCGTTAAAGAAAGTTGCGGTTTTGATCCGTGATTGTATTTCGGAAGTTGATCGAGCAGGCAGGACGGATGACGATGAATTTTCACTAATCTTGCCGGAAAAGAATAAACGTCAGGCTCAGGAGGTTGCCGAAGAGATATGTAAAAAAGTACAAGCTTCTTTTTGTACAGATCAGGATAATGGTAAGTGCCTTACTTTTAGCGCGGGGGTTAGCGAGAATCCCCTTGACGGGGTGCAGGTAGAGCAATTGACGACTAAAGCTAAAGAGTTATTAAAAAAAGCTAAGGCCGGGGGAAAAAATCGAATAGTAGTTTTTTAAGTGGAGGATTGGCCAGCGTGATTAGGAGAATTAATAATAAACCATTAGGCGACCTTTTGCTGGACCGCGGGATTATTAATCAATCTCAGTTGGATCAGGGGTTAGATCTTCAGAGAGTAAAAGGAGGGTTAATCGGCGAGATTCTCGTGGAGTTAGGATTTGTTAAAGAGGATGATATTGCTCAGGCTCTGACTGCGCAGTATGGTTTTCCTTATTTGCCTTTAGGTAATTATGATGTTGATCTGGATATTACCAGTATTATTCCCGGTAGAGTGGCCAGGCAGTACCTGCTCGTGCCAATAGATAAGATCGGTAATAACCTTACCTTGGCGATGTCTAATCCTCTGAATATTCAAGCCATCGAGGATGTGGAGTTACTTAGCGGATGTAGCGTACAGACTTTTGTTTCCACCTCTTCTGATATCAAAAGAGCAATTGAAAAATACTATAAAGACAAGGAGTGAAGGTAGGTAGTATTTAGTAGCTAGTAGCTAGTAGTTAGGTTTTCTTACATGCTACCTACTATTTGCTAACTACTCTTATTAGTTAATTTTATTATGTTGTCACTCAAAGACCGGCTTACGGAAATATTAATTAATAACAAGCTTATCAGCGCTGAGCATCTTACGCAGGCGCTTAAAGTGCAGGCCACTAAAGGCGGTAAGCTCAGTGATATTCTTGTTGAGCTTAAGTTTGTTGAGGAAAGCGAGTTGATTACTACTTTAAGCGAAGGCTTGGGCTTGCCTTTAATTGATTTAAAACGTTTTAAAATTGACCTGGATATTGCGAAAATAATTCCAGTTGATATCGCCCGACATTATCAAATCATTCCCATATCTAAAATGGGGGATACGATTACTTTGGCGATGGCTGATCCGTTAAACATATTTGCCATTGACCATGTGCAGGCCCTCACCGGTTTTAAAATAAATCCAATAATTTCTTCTGTGGCGGATATTAATCAAACGATTGAATTATCCTATCCGGATACCTCTAAGGGGATTATCGAGGATTTGGTTAAAGAGATGACTGTTTCTTCTATTGAGTTGATTAAGGAAGAAAAGGAGACATTTCCTAGCGACCAGGAGTTGGATCGCATCAGCCATGACGCACCGGTAATCAAGGTGGTAAATATGATTTTAGAGGAATCAATAAAAAAGGGTGCTTCAGATGTGTTGGTTGAGCCGTATGAGAAAAAATTGCGTATACGCTTTCGTATTGATGGAATATTACAGGAGCAGAAGGCGCCGCCTAAGTCGATGCATGCTTCAATAGTATCGCGAATTAAAGTTATCGCGGAACTGGATATCGCTGAACACCGCCTTCCTCAGGATGGACGTTTTAAAGTAAAGATACTTAATCGCGAGGTAGATTTTCGTGTGTCTATTCTGCCTTCTAGCTATGGAGAAAAGGTTGCTTTACGTATTCTGGATAAATCGCAGGCAAATCTGGATACAAAAAAGCTTGGGTTTAGCGATCATGCCTTAGGAATTCTGGCTAAGGTATCATTGTTGCCTCATGGTATGATTCTGGTTTGTGGGCAAACCGGAAGCGGGAAGACGACTACTCTTTATGCGGTTTTAAAATCCGTGGACAGCCCGGATAAGAATATTGTCACGGTAGAAGATCCAGTGGAGTTCCAGTTGGAAGGCATAAATCAGGTAACGGCTAAGCCAGAGATTGGACTTAATTTTGCTGCCGCCCTGCGTTCCATCCTGCGTCAAGACCCGGATATTATTATGATCGGAGAGATTCGTGATTATGAAACTGTAGATATCGCGATCAAAAGTGCTTTAACCGGGCACCTTGTCCTTTCGACGTTACATACTACTACTGCCGCCGGAGCGGTGGTGCGTTTAGTGAATATGGGCGTAGAGCCATATTTAATTAATTCTTCTTTAGTCTGTGTTATTGCCCAGAGATTGGTGCGTAAGATATGTTCATACTGTAAGGAAGCTTATCTTCTTAAAAATGATATTGCTCAGAGCCTGAAGCTAGATCTAAGTAAAATTAGTAATTTACAATTTTATAAAGGCAAAGGTTGCCAACATTGTTTTAATTCTGGATATTCAGGAAGAACCGTAATTGCGGAAGTTTTGCAGCTTAGTCAGAAGATTCGGGATTTGATTTTGACTAGTTCGCAGGAACAGTTTATTAAACAGCAGGCGCGTATGGAAGGAATGAAAACTCTGCGCGAGGATGGGCTCCAGGCGGCTTTAAAAGGGTATACAACAATTGAAGAGGTTTTGCGTGTAACTACGCCGGACGAATAAATCAGTAGTTAGCATGCAGTATGTAGAAGTTAGGGTGGCCTATATACTAAATACTAACTACTACATACTGAATTTCTATGCACTCATTAAAAGAAAATATAATGGAGATACTTCTTAAAAGCCAGCAGATTACCAATCTGCAATTAGAGCGTGCCTTGAGCTTGCAAAAAGAAAAAGGAGTTCCCTTAAGAAAGGTTCTGGTTGAGGAGGGGATCATTACTGAAGAAGCTTTATTGTCTTTGTTTTCTGAACAGCTTTACATACCGACCTTGCGTTTGGCCAAATTTAGATTTGATACTGAGGTAATTAATTTAATTCCGGAACACATGGCCAAACTTTACAATACTATCCCCCTATCTAAAATTGGTTCTACTCTAACTGTGGCGATGTCGGATCCATTAAATATTTTTGCGTTCGATGATTTAAGTAATTTTACCGGATGCAACATCGACATTGTTTTAAGTCCTGAAGATGAGATTTTACATGTTATTGATAGCCAATATCATAAAGAAGCCAAAGAGATGCAGAATATCCTCGATGAAACAGCGTTAGCGCGTAGCGCAGGAACAGATAAAAATTTAGAGTTATTTAAAACTGATGAGATTGAGTTGTCGAATGCACTCTTAGAGAGTGAAAAAGCGCCGATCGTGCAGTTAGTTGAGATTATTTTGGCGCAGGCTTTAAAAAGAAGAGCTTCAGATATACATGTCGAGCCGGAGATTGATTGTCTGCGCATTAGATATCGCGTGGATGGTTCATTACATGATGTCTTAAGGGTTCCCAAGATTAATCAAAATGCAATTTTAGCCCGACTTAAGATTATTTCCAATCTGGATATTACTGAAAATCGTATTCCACAGGATGGTAGATTTAAAGTTAAGACTGAGGGGCGGGAGGTAGATTTTAGAGTTTCTAGCTTGCCAACAACTTTTGGCCAAAAATTTGTCCTGCGGGCCTTAGACAAGGCAAATCTTTCCGTTGGTTTAGATAAGTTAGGTTTTTCCCCGCAGCCTGCGGCGACTTTTAAAGCGGCAGTAGCTAAACCCTTTGGCATGCTGTTGGTCACCGGACCTACCGGTAGTGGTAAATCTACTACGCTTTATTCTGTGTTAAACCAGCTTAACACCGCCGAGAGAAATATTATTACGATTGAGGATCCCGTAGAATATCAGGTAGAAGGGATTACTCAGGTGCAGGTTAAACCGGATATTGGTTTAGATTTCGCTTCAGGACTGCGTTCTATTTTGCGGCAAAGTCCGGATGTAATTATGATCGGTGAGATTAGGGACGCTCAGACTGCGGATATCGCCATTAAAGCGGCGCTCACCGGACAGTTGGTACTTTCCACATTGCATACCAATGATGCAATTTCGAGTATTACCCGGCTTATCGATATGGGGGTTGAACCGTTTTTGGTGGCCTCGAGTATAATTATGTTTTGTGCACAGCGACTGGCGCGCAAGATTTGTTTTAAATGCCGCAAGCCTATAGAAATTTCTGATGATTTTTTGAAAAAAATCGGATTTCATGGTAAAGTTACCTTTTATGCCGCGCAGGGATGTAAATATTGTAATAATACCGGTTTTTTTGGACGGGTTGCGGTGTTGGAGACGATTTTAGTTGATGACACGATAAGGGAGATGATCATCCGTAGAAAATCAATAGATGAGATCAGGAGTTATGTGGTGGGAGAATTGGGAATGAAAACATTGCGCGATGATGCTTTTCAAAAGGTAAAAGAAGAATTGACCACCTTGGATGAGGCGATCAGAATTACTACTGAGGAATAATTATGGGAATTCTTGGAAAAATACTTTTAATTTGTGATGATAAGGGTTTTTCTAACCATTTTAAGGAACAGCTTTTTGCTTTAGGGGAGTATTCTATTGTTGTAGAGCCTACTTTTCAGGCAGCAATCTTAAGCTTAGCTAATGGGATGAGTGATTTAGTTTTTGTGAAATACACTACTCTAGAAACAGATATTGCCGCATTGATCTTTGAATTAAAAAAAGTTGATCCTGATTGCGTGGTAATTGTTTTGCTTGATGCGCTAAGGGATGGCCTGGTAAATGAGTTTGCGGAATTAGGAGTGTTTGAAAGCACGGTTTGGCCGATAAGCGCAGATAAATTAAAGTTTATTATTGATAAAGGTGCTAAATTACACACATTATTAACTTTTAGCCGAAGGATGAATCAAGGGTTGAAGGAAAATAACCAGGCCTTAGAGAAGCAGAATACACTTTTGGCTAAAAGAATCGAAGATTCTACAAGCAGCTTAAGCAGGTTGTATGAAGATTTACGTTCTACTTATATGCGTACGATTCGAGTTTTGGCGCAAGCCATTGATGCGCGAGATCATTATACGCATAGTCACTCAGAGAATGTAGCGCGCTACGCGGTAGTTATGGCTAATGAGCTAAAGCTTTCGGCGAAAGATATTGAATTAATCCGCCAGGCTTGCGAGTTGCATGATTTAGGAAAAATAGGTATCGAAGATAATATTTTGCTAAAAACTTCTGCTTTGACTTCTTTAGAGTGGGAGCAGATTAAAAAGCATCCTACGATTGGTGCTAAGATTCTGGAGCCATTGACTTTTCTTGGCGGGGTGGTAGACTTAGTAAGGCAACATCATGAGCATTATGATGGCACCGGGTATCCGGAAGGAAGAAGAGGTGAAGATATCCTTTTAGGTGCGCGCATTATCCATGTGGCGGATGCTTATGAAGCCATGCGTTCTGCACGTTCTTACAGAAAATTGCCTTTAATGAAGGCAGAGGCAATTTTAGAAATTAAACGTAATAGTGGCACACAATTTGATCCAAAGATTGTGGAAGTATTTTTAAAAGTGGTTGATAATCTATAATTTTTTTCACTAAAGAGCAATCTAGAAGATGAATACCTATAAATATTCCGCAAAAGATAAAAAGGGGCTTTCTGTAAGTGGAATAATTCAGGCTGCCTCAGAGGCAGAGGTTGCGGATATTTTACATAAAAAAGAAATGGTGGTTTTTTCGGTGGAGTTTGCCAAGATTTCTACTGCTAATCCCAAGCCGATTGACAAAAAGGTCAAGCTTGATGATTTAGTCGTTTTCTCGCGTCAGTTGGCGACGATGATCGACGCCGGCATTCCTTTGGTTAACGCTTTAGGTATTTTAGCTGAGCAGATTGAAAATGAGAGCTTAAGGGGTATTGTTGGCAATGTGCGCCAGGATATCGAAGCCGGTATGAGTTTTTGTGATGCCTTGGCTAAACATCCGTTAGTTTTTTCTGATCTTTTTGTGAATATGGTAAAAGCGGGAGAAGCTTCAGGTATGTTAAATGAGATTCTGGACCGCTTGGCCACGTTTATGGAAAAGCAGGCAGCCTTGAATCGTAAAATAATTTCTAGCCTTGTTTATCCGGCGGTAGTAGTGAGTATGGCGATTATTATTACGGCTGTACTTTTAATTAAAGTCGTGCCTACATTTAAAGGCATCTTTGATTCATTGGGGGGGACATTACCGATGCCTACCCAAGTTTTGATTCTGGTCAGTGACCTTTTGAGAAAATATCTTTTATTTTCGATATTGTTCTTAGGGGGTGGTATATATTTATTTAAAAGATACTTAAAGACAGAAAAAGGCAGATATGCGTTTGACCGATTGACATTAAAGGCTCCGGTCTTTGGCCCTCTTTTACGTAAGTTAGCGGTGGCTAAGTTTTCGCGTACTTTTTCTACATTAGTTAAGAGTGGAGTTTCAGTTCTAAGTGCCTTAGATATTGTGAGTAAAACCGCAGGCAATAAGGTGGTGGAGGAGGCAGTAGTTAATTGTTCTAAAAGCGTACGTGACGGTGAGCCGATTTCCCGGCCGTTGGCTAAGAGTGGAGTTTTCCCGCCCATGGTTACCCGGATGATTAATGTCGGTGAGCAAACTGGCCAGTTAGAAAAAATGCTTTCTAAAATTGCTGATTTTTATGATGATCAGGTTGATGCTGCGGCCGGGGCATTAACCAGTTTGATCGAGCCCTTGGTGATTGCTTTTTTAGGTATTGTTATTGGTGGCATTGTGGTGGCATTATTTCTGCCGATTTTTAAGATCTCACAATTGATGGCGCATTGAGTCCGCAGAGGAGAATCTGTAATAGAGTCAAGTGTTTAGGAGCTTAATTAAATAGTCGTAAATAATTAAAAAAAGTTCTTGACA
>JAPLMA010000043.1 GCA_026387255.1 Candidatus Omnitrophota bacterium
GCCTAAATCCTCTAATAATCTTTCTTTATATTCGGTAATCTTTAAATACCATTGCTCTAAATCTTTTTGCTCTACTTTTGTATGGCAACGCCAGCAGGCGCCTTCGATTACTTCTTCATTGGCTAAAGTAGTCTGACAGCTGGGGCACCAGTTAACTCCCGAGGCCTTCCGATAGGCCAGGCCGCGCTGGAACATTTTTAAGAAGATCCACTGATTCCATTTATAATAATCACTTGCGCAGGTAGAAACCTCTCTTTCCCAGTCATAAGAAAAACCCATCTTCTTTAATTCTGTTTCCATTTCTTTGATACATTTATGCGTCCATTCAGCTGGCTTAGTTTTATTTTTTATCGCCGCATTTTCTGCCGGCTGGCCAAAAGCATCAAAACCCATCGGATGCATTACATTATAACCCTCTAAGGTTTTAAACCGGCTGGCCACATCGCCAATCGTGTAATTACGCACATGGCCCATGTGAATTTTACCGCTGGGATAGGGAAACATTTCCAACAGATAATATTTTTTGCGTTTAGGGTCGGCTACGGCACGAAAAGCCTGGCTTTTCTGCCAAATCTTTTGCCATTTTTCTTCGATCTTTTTGAAATTATAATGCATATTTCCTTATCGTCATTGCGAGTCCGCCGAAGGCGGGCGAAGCAATCGCTTTTAGTTATATTATTTACGACTTAATTTTCTCACTAATGCCAAATTTTCTTTATCACTATCTTCGGTACTCTTAGGCGTCTCTAGAATCATGGGGATATTTTTAAACTTTGGATGATTAATAATTCTTTTCATACCTGCCATACCAATGTGTCCAAGCCCGATATGATCATGCCGGTCATGATGACAACCCAGCTCTCCTGCTGCATCATTAAGGTGAATGAGTTTAATTAATTTTGCCCCCGCCAGATCATCAATCTCATCAATCAAATTCTCCAGGCCTTCTTTAGTCGCTAGGTTATAACCGGCTAAATAAGCATGGGCAGTATCCAAACACAAACCTAAGCGTGATTTTTCTTTTACGCCCTTAATAATCTTATGTTGATGATAAAATCTATAACCCAGCCAGGAACCACTACCAGAGGTATTCTCTAACAATATCCCGACTTTAGAACCTTTGGTTTGTTCTAATATTTTATTTAAAGCCTCAATGAGCCTTTTAATTCCGGCATCTTCAGAGGTCTCTTTATGGCTGCCCATATGCGTAACAATGTAATCGGCGCCTAATTTTTCTGCCTCCCGCATATCTTCGATATAAGCCTGAATAGAGCCATGATACAGGCGTGGATCAGGAGAAGCCAAATTAATCAAATAAGATATGTGAATAAAAACCGGGTTAATTTTATATTTCTTACGCCGGACGATAAATTCCCGAATATCCTCAGGAGCAATTTGGCTGCCGTTGCGCCAGGCCTGTGGCGAGCGGCTAAAAATCTGCAGCGTATCGCAGCCTAAAGCATGCGCGATATCCAACGCCTGATAAACCTTTCCCGCCCCGGAAACATGCACACCAAGAATCATAATGTTTAGATTATACCCCCTAGGGAAATTAGCGTCAAGCCAAAAGCTAACAGCAAGATACACTTTTGTTTGACCAGCAGAGAAACTACGCGGGCTTAAGGATTCTTGGCACGCAATGCCTTTTCTATCTTTGCGATAAGCTCTTCTTTTCCCATCGGTTTTACCAGATAATCTACTACCCCGACTTTAAAAGCCTGGAGCTTATCTGTAACTTTATCCAGTGCTGAAAGAATAATGATGGGAGTACAAGCTCCAATCGGATCTTTATTTAACATCTCACAAGCCTCAAGCCCTTTTATCCCGGGCAGAAGAATATCCAGTAATATAATATCCGGCTTAAATGCGTGCACTTGAAATAAAATATCCTCAGCGCTGGATAAGGTTAATACTTCATAGTTATTAGTTTCTTCCAGGTTTAATTTTACTATCCTCAGGAAAGCTGTTTCATCGTCAACAACTAATACTTTCTTTTTCATACTTAGCTCCTTTTATTCAGATTTAGCAACCTTAAACCACAAGCTTATCTTTGTACCCTTTGCCAATTGGCTGGTTATTTCAATTATCCCTCTGTGTAACTTGATAATATTGCTTGTAACTGAAAGCCCCAGACCAGTCCCCTTTCCAGGCTCTTTAGTAGTAAAAAAAGGTTCGAAAACTTTTTTAAGATTCTCCTCACTGATCCCCTGGCCTGAGTCTTCAACTTCCACAACGATA
>JAPLMA010000059.1 GCA_026387255.1 Candidatus Omnitrophota bacterium
AGCCAAATTCGGTTTACCCGCCATAATCGTGCCAATTATGGGAATTTTAAAAGATGCGCGTTCAGTTAATTCTATTGCCCTGGATTTATTATTCATCCGCCTCACCAAACCTTTCTGCATTAAAGCCTTTAAATAATCCCTGACTGTTCCGGTAGATTTGAACCCCAGGTCCTCTCCTATTTCCCGAATGGTAGGAGGGAGCCTCTCTCCTATCCGTTTACGAATAAAATTAAGCACTCTCTCCTGCTTCGGCGTCAAATACAGCTTCTCTTCCATGGCTATCGGTATACCACACAAATGTGTGGTTTGTCAAGAAAAAAATTATCTCTTCATCGCCATTCTTAAAATTTCTTTCTCTAAATCCAAAATCATCTTCTTATTCCTGCTCCCAAATATATAACCGCCTATTTTATTATCGCTTCTCACCACACGATGACAAGGGATTATTAATGGATACGGATTATTCTTTAACGCTGTCCCTACTGCCCGGCAAGCGTGAGGAAATCCTGCTTTTTTAGCTACCCATTTATAAGAACGCACAGTACCCAACGGTATAGTTGAAACTACCCTATAAACCCTCGCGGCAAATGTAATCATATATATTCTAACCTCTGATCATCGGGACAAATCTGACCTGAATAATAAAAATTGGGGACGCTTCTATTTTTTAGCTTAATTGCAGAAGCGCCCCCTTTTCCAAACAAATTTATTTCTTTTTCTTCTTAGCTTTTTTCTTAGGTTTCTTACATCCACATCCGCAGCTCATCTTTACCTCCTTTTGTACGAACACAATACCGGCGCAATTCCAATAAGCGCCGGGTGCCTACTTAGCTCCGCGTATCTTCCTTTATATCAATACTTGCAGCCATCAGATAACCCCGGGCTCTTTCCGTTAGTTTATAACGCAAAACTATATCCCAAAATGCCCGGCTATGATTTGGCTCGATTAAATGTGCCATTTCATGAATAAGCACATACTTTCTGACCCACTTGGGCACCAGGCCTATTTTGTGTGAAATGCGAATTTTAGCGGTACGATAATTGCAACAACCGAATCTGCTATTCTGATTAGTAACATATTCTATCGATTCTATTTTTAGCTTATTGTCAAAATATCGCTCATTTAGCGCACTAGCTAAATCCAAGAGATTTTTTTCTTTATCCAGTTCAGTTTTAAGCTTTCGCCGCGAAAATTTTAATTTAAAATCGCTAACAATCTTATCCAAACGCTCTTGAGAGAGCATTAAAGGAGCATTAATCAAAAGCAAATCTTTAACTAATCGCGCACTTACTGAACGCCGGCGTCTTAGGCTACGGATTATTTTTACTTCCATTTTTTATCTAAAGACTCCCAAGCATCAATAAAATTCTTAACTGCCTGGCCAATAGCTTTGAAATCTTTATTCCTCAACCAATCTTTCCTAAAAACACTGGTGCCGAAAGAGACCGCGCTTGCGCCGGAAGCAAAATAATCCTTCATATTTTCAGCAGTTATACCAGAACAGGCTAATAGTTGGATATTGCTAAACGGGCCTTTAATTTCGCGAAAATATTCCGGGCCGAAGAATTTTGCCGGGAATACTTTAACCATAGTTGCTCCTGCATCCTGAGCCTGATAAATTTCGCCAGGCGTAAGCGCTCCAGGAAATACAGGAATCTTCTTTTTTACGCAAAATTCAACAACCTCTTTAACTAAAACCGGTGTAACGATAAAAGTTGCTCCGCTTTTAAGCGCTAGTTTCAAATCTTTTATCGTCAGCACTGTTCCTGCGCCTAAAGTAAGTCTGCCTGCGGCAGCTTTATTCGCCTTTTTAATTAATCCGGGCGCGCCGGCAGTATTCATAGTAATCTCCAAAGTCTCCAGGCCTGCCTCTATAACCGTTTCAATCAAAGGCTTAATTTGGCTCGCCTCTACTCCCCGGATAATCCCAAGAATTGGTTTTTGTCTAAAAACAGTTACATCCATATTATTCTTCAACCTCGCCAACTAAACTCTCGTAATACTCGCGGTAATTTTCTTTCTTGTCGCTTTCCCGTAAAGCAATCGCGGTACGCGGATGCTCATCCAGAATCCCGGTTATCGCATAAGGAATAAAATACCCCCACTCAATTTTCTTTTGCAAAGGGATAAACTCTTTAGAGATCACATCCAGAATCGGACGGATATCATATTTGGGATTCTTTAAAAAACCTAACAAAAGCTCCGTAGGGCAATTTCCTGCCGCTCTACCTAAACCAAAAATAGAACCATCCACGTAATTTGCGTCATGAATAATCGCTTCAATAGTATTTGAAAAAGCCAACTGCTGATTATTATGCGCATGAATTCCGATTTCTTTAGTCTTTAAAATACTTTTTGCCTTCTTAATTAAAAACTCCGTTGACTCCTGATAGAGAGAACCGAAGCTGTCTACAATATAAACTATTTTTGCCTTGCACTCTTTCTCTAACTGTTGGAGGCACTCGGTTAATTCATTATCCAAAGCGCGCGATATTGCCATAATATTTACCGCGGTTTCATAGCCTTTATCAGCAAAGTGATTTGTCAGAAATATTGCCTTATCCACATCCTTAACATAAGTAGCAACCCTGATCATATCCACCGGGCTATCTTTCTTAAGTAAAACTTGATCCACATCCACCCGATCTACATCCACCATCACCGAAATTTTGGTGTGGGATTTAATGCCATCAATAACCTTACTTATATCTTCATCATCGCAAAATTTCCATTTCCCAAATTCCTTGGGGTTAAAAAGCTGCTTGGAATTCTTATACCCGATTTCCATATAATCTATCCCTGCCTCAGAGAGCGATTTATAAACTTCGCGCACAAAACGCAGGTCAAAATTATGGTTATTCATAAGGCCACCATCCCTAACCGTACAATCTAGGACCTTAATCTTTTCTCTAAACATCAACTCCTCCCTTTCTCTTGCATTATTAATGAGGAAACATATTGCGTTTTACAAAATCGCTAATCGCAATTTTATTTTCGCTTGAAATATTAATAAAACATATACCTATTCTATGGCTTACTCTATTACTTACATCCGGCAAAATAATATTGGAAACTACGTCTCCGGTAATTTCCATATGCCTCCAGCGCTCATCACCAGTTAAACACAAATCTATAATATTAAATTTAATATAAAGCTCTGTACCTAAAGGAATGTCATGCTTAGTTATAATCGCCATACCTAAATCGCTTAAATTTATCATTAATGCGTCTATATCATCAATTAATCCTAAGCTAATACGCAAAGAATAAGGCTTCTTTACACTATAAACAAGCGTAAAGGCAACATCTATGCGCTCAGACTTTCTACGATTTTGCCCTTCAGCTTTGCCTTCCATGGTTTCCTCCCATTTTAAACTAACCCACGAGTTTATTATGCCGCTTCTACAGTTCGATTAACTCATAATCAAGACTGCCCAGGCCGATACTTTGAGCATACTGTAATTGCCTTGTTCCGTCCTGTTCAGGATGGGTATCCTGAAAGACATCTTTACCGCAGGCCTTATTCACTAAATCAAAACTTGCCTGATCAATACTCACCGGGTCAACTGACGCCAACATTCCAACATCAGGAGCAATCCGCGGGTTCTCCATCCCCCAGCAATCACATTCCTTATTAATCTTAATCGCAAAATTTATGAACCCGCTCTTTTTTTTCTTATGCTTAAGCACCGCCAGGCTATATTCAACCATTTTATCTTGCACCTGGCTACCGGCTTTAAAATCTATAAACATCGCCAGCGTAGGACAAACCGCCAGGCAACTAGCGCAACCGATACATTTTGTACTGTCCACTACGGATTTTTTGCTTACCAGCTTAATTGCCTTTACCGGACAGATTATTTCACATTCACCACAACCAATACATCTATCCGTATGAACAATCGGGGCCAAATCGCAATGTTGAGCAAGTTTACCTTGCCGGGTAGCACAACCCATGCCCACATTCTTTAATGCGCCGCCAAAACCGGTTAAAATATGGCCTTTAAAATGACTAACCGCAATTAAGACGTCAGTATCAATAAAAATACTGGCAACTTTAGCGTGCTTAATAAATTTTTGATTAATCTCTATGTAAGTAACATTGTTTTCCTGGGTATCATCCGGAATAACCACATCCGCATTGGTAACTTCTTTGGTAAATCCATGCTCATAAGCTAACTTCAAATGATTTTCAGAGTCTAAGCGCCTGCCGCGATAAAGCGTATTGGCGTCTGCTAGTAACACACTACCACCTCGGCCAATAGCCGCATCCACAACCACGCGCACATGTTGGGGGCTAATAAAACCAGTATTACCCTCTTCGCCAAAATGTAATTTAAGAACAACTCTATCTTTTTTATGGATAAAATCCAAAACCTTACTTTCATCAATCAGGCATTTAAACTTCTGGTTGATCAATTGCTGACTATCCGCACTGCCTACTGGAATAAAATAAACCCGGCTTTTCATAATTTACCCATTTTATCTTTCGGTTTGATCTCTTTTTAAAAACAATTAACAGACCAAAGCAATAAAGGACTATTGCCTGGTGCCTAGTCCTTTATTGTGAAAAATATTTTTTTAACTCATTACTTATTTAACTCAGCTTTTATTTGTTTTTCCGCGGTCAACCAATCGGTAAGAGCATCTCCCGGAGCGCGACCCCGTTTTTCAAAAAGCTCTTGAGCGCGCTTACGAATTTTATCTGAAATACTTTCACCAAACATCACAGTTGACCCGCACTTCTTATCCTTAACTTTAATCGCCATCGACTTATCCTCCTGTTAAAAACCTGGGGACGGAGCTATTTTTCTAAAAAATAAAGTGATCTAAAAAAATAGAACCGTCCCCAATCTTTCTCTCTTTTCTTTTTCGTCTATTAATTAACGGCCTTCGTTTTTGCGTTTGGAATAACACTCTTTACAGTATATCGGACGATCTTCTCTGGGCTTAAAAGGTACTTCACATTCTTTTTTGCATTCGCCACAGATTGCCTTATGCATCTCCCGGGGACCCCCGCCAAACCCACCACCTTGCTGATATGCCATACTTCCTCCTTTTTGCTTCTATATTGAAGCTTGTTCGTTTAAATAATTATAAGACTTTGTCAAAAAGAAATCAAGTATTAATTTTTTTTAACAACCAGGCCATATTTTTACCCAAGACACTCATTGTGTCTAAACCCTCTTGGTCATTGGTTACTTCTCCGATTTCGCGGCCAATTCCCATATTCCAATATGATGCGCCCACAATGATCATTTCGCCGATAGTAAAAAAATGATTTATGGAATCAAAGGCATGCGTCGCCCCCGCCCGCCTGACCGCTACCACCGCCGCTCCTATTTTACGTTTAAACAGATTATTATTGGCTCGGCTGACCATGCCCGTTCTTTCAATCAGGGCTTTGGCGCCTGCTGTGCAATCAGCAAAATATGTCGGAGAACCAATAATTATCCCATCTGCCTGAATCATCTTGGCCATATACTCATTAACCAAATCATCAGTTAGCGCACACTTATTATTTTTAGTAATGAAGCATCGGCCGCAAGCAATGCAACCGGAGATTTTTTTTCCGGCCAGCTGAATAAGTTCAGTCTTAATGTTTGAACTTTCTAACTCCTTAAAAACCTGCTTAATCAGAATCGCAGTATTCCCATCCGCCCGGGCGCTGGTGTTAAATGCGATCACCTTCATTTCTCCTCCCCCTCTATTTAATGCTTAGTTTTATATAACTGCTGGCGCTGCTCTTTAATCTGCTGATTAGATAAATATTCATCAAAGGTAGTACTGATACGATCGATATACCCTAAGTGAGTAATTTCAATAATGCGGTTGGCTACTGTCTGAACTAACTCATGGTCATGAGAAGAAAAGAGAATCGTTCCTGAAAACTTATCCAAGCCACGGTTTAAAGCGGTAATCGACTCTAAATCCAAGTGATTAGTCGGTTCATCTAAGATCAATACATTGGGCTGAGTAACCATCATCCGGGCAAACATGCAACGCGCTTTCTCCCCACCCGATAAAACATTTACCGATTTTAATGATTCTTCACCAGAAAAAAGCATGCGGCCTAAAAAAGCATGAATAAACTCATTTTCAGTGTTGGCTGAAAATTGCCTGAGCCAATCCGCTACGCTTGCCGATGAATTAAAAAATACGGAGTTGTCCCTGGGATAATACGCCCTGCGGGTAGAAACACCCCATTTAAATGTTCCGCTATCAGCGCTAGATTGATTCATTAAAATTTCAAAAATCATAGTCTTGGTCAAATCATTAGGCCCCACAAAAGCTACCTTATCCCCTTTATGAATGGTAATATTTAGCCGTTCAAACACAACTGCTGAATCCAGTTTTTTAGATAAATTATTTATACTTAAGAGATCATTACCCGCCTCGCGCTCCGGTTCAAAATTTATATAAGGATATTTACGCGAAGAGGGCCCGATATCATCTAAAGTAAGTTTTTCCAGGATCTTCTTACGGCTGGTTGCCTGGCGCGCTTTAGAAGCATTATTGGCAAAACGCATGATAAAATCTTTTAAATCTTTACGCTGTTCTTCGATTTTTTTATTGGATTCGCTACGCTGACGGGCAGCCAATTGGCTAGCCTCTGACCAAAAAGTATAATTACCCGGATAAAGCCGGATCTTACAATAATCAATATCCGCAATATGGGTGCAGACTTTATCCAGAAAATGCCGGTCATGCGAGACTACAATCGCCGTATTCTGAAATTCGCAGAGAAACTCTTCCAACCACATGCACGACTCCACATCTAAATGGTTAGTTGGTTCATCCAAAAGCAAAATATCCGGATTTCCGAATAATGCCTGCGCTAATAATACGCGCACTTTTTGCCCGGCTTCCAGTTGAGTCATTCGCACGCTATGCAGCAATTCCTCAATACCCAAATCACTTAACAGTTTAGCCGCATCCGACTCCGCGTTCCACCCTCCTAACTCACTAAACTCTTCCTCAAGTTTTGAGGCGTGCATTCCATCCTCATCGGTAAAAGGAGTTTTGGCATAAATCGCCTCCTTTTCCGATATGATTTCATAAAGCCGTTTGTGCCCCATAATTACCGTAGTTAAAACAGTATACTGGTCAAAAGTAAACTGATCCTGTTTTAAAACAGAAAGACGTTTACCTACAGGTATAGTCACTTCTCCGGCAGAAGATTCAATCTCTCCGGAAAGAATCTTTAAAAAAGTAGATTTACCTGAGCCATTGGCGCCGATTAAGCCATAGCAATTGCCAGGAGAAAAAACAATATTTACTTTAGTAAAAAGTTTGCGCTGCCCAAATTCTAAAGATACATTACTTACGGAGATCATAATTTAACTCTTGATTTAAATCAGTATTAAACGATTTATTTGGGAAGATTGCTTAGGATAAAACTACTACTAAATATTCGCCAGAATGGCACTATTAGTTTTAAAATTTATAAATTAACTTCCAATAATCTGTATATTCAGCTTCTGATATTTTGCCGTCCTGATTTTTATCCATTTGTTTGAAATACTCATTAAATTGCGAGCTGGATTCATCCTGGGTAATTTTGCCATCCTGATTTTTATCCGCTAGCTTATACATACCAGTCTGATCAGCCTCCAGCTCCTCTGAATTAATATCCTTGCTTTTATCCTTATCTAGCTCTTGGAATGTTTGAGCCTGATAAGCTTGCATCTCACTAGAAGTAACAAAACCATCCTGATTAATGTCCATTTTTTGAAACTCTGTGTTCATTCCCTGCATGTCAAGCGGCTGGGCAAAAAGATGCCTACTGCCAAGCAAAACTATAGCCATAATCATAATCCTAAATAGATTAAGCATCATTACTCCTTTCATTTATAGAATATTATAACATAACTGCTATTGTATTAACAAACAAATTCATTTCCATGTAGAAACTTTAATAATGCCTGAATAATATCAAGCGGGCTTGGCGGGCATCCCGGAATATGCAATGCTACCGGCAATATATTTTTTACTGCTCCATGGACATAATAAGAACCTTTAAACAATCCTCCATCTAAAGCACAATCTCCACAGGTAATCACAAATTTTGGCTCCGGCATAGCTTGATAAGTCTTTTTTAAAGCTAAAAGCATATTTCTAGATACTGGCCCGGTGACTAAAAGCGCGTCTGCATGACGCGGTGAAGCGACGAAATTTACACCAAATCTCTGCAAATCATAAATCGGGTTATTCGCGGAAATGATTTCCGATTCACAGGCTCCGCAAGAACCTGTATCCACTTCGCGTATATGCAAAGACCGGCTAAATCTTTTTTGAATTAGAGATTTCAATTCCCGACCAACCGATTCTATTTCTTTTGCTGGGCTCGCAACAATATGTTTAGTCACGATCCCTTTTAAAATCCTGTTTTTCAGTAAATAGATCATAATTTATAAGTCATTACCTGAATATGACAAATTAAAACTTTTATTACACACCGGAAAATCCGGGATAATATTTCCCAATACTGCATACGAAAGACCCTGCCAATTGTGGCTTGAAGGATCCACCAGCTTGCATCTGGCGATTACACCATGAGCATCTGTTTTAAGCCAACACAAAACCGGCCCCCTGGCCCCTTCAACGTAACCCAACGCGCTTTCCTGTTTTAATACCGAATTAACTTGCATATCTCGGCTCCCGGAAAGCTTTATGGTAAATTCCTCAATCAACCGGCATGATTCAACAAATTCAGAAAATCTCAACTCTAACCTTGAGAGGACATCCCCAGCTTCTTGTGTCATCATTTTAAATTTAGCTTGGCTGTAGACTCCGGGGAAATATTTTCTTAAATCCGTAGGAATACCCGATGCGCGCGCCACCAGGCCAACCACGCCTAAATCCTGAGCAGTCTTTTTGATCAAAACACCAGTAGTATCAACTCTATCCATAAAAGAAACACTAGAATTTAACATTTTAACTAACGCGTTGAAATCTTTTTTTATTTTCTTAAGAGCATCAAAAAGTATTAGCTTCTTAGCATCATCAATATCTCCAGAAACCCCTCCGATAACATTAACATTTTTAAGGTACCGGCTAGCGGTAAGCTTTTCGTTTAATTGTAGGATTGTTTCCTTGATCACTGAGGCATAGGCAGCCGGAAAACTAAAACCCACATCCAAAGCTATACCGCCAATATCACTGACGTGATTATACATGCGCTCAAGTTCCAGATAAATACCCCTTAAATATGCTGCTTTCTGGGGTATGGATATTCCAGAAATTTTTTCCGCAGCTGTAGCAAAAGCAACGCTATAGGCAAAAGCCGAATCCCCGCAAATACACTCGCTAAGCCGTAGCGCATCAAAACAAGTTTTACCTTCAAAAAGCTTCTCCACCCCACGATGCGCAAATCCCAGCCTAAGTTCCAAATTTACAATCGGCTCTCCCGCAACGCTAAAACGAAAATGGCCCGGGCCGATAATTCCGGCATGCACCGGGCCAACCGGAACTTCAAATATACCCCCACCTTCTACTCTATTAAATTTATATTCGCTTAAATTCCCATTTACCATTCCTTTAAAATCATTACGCAAAGGAAAGTTCCCCTGCGGCCAAACCTCATCGTGCAAATTCATGCGCCTTAAATCCGGGTTACCTTTAGGCTGAATACCAAACATCTCCTGAATTTCACGTTCAAAAATGGCAGCTGAATGTATGCTTTTAGCCAATGAATCAAAATATGGATTTTCCTGTGGAATATCCATATTCAAAATTATCCACTGCCTCTGCTTCAAGTTCACAAACACAGCATTAAGCGTAAATACACCCGTTAACTTACGCTCATCAACTGCAAAAAGCATCATTACCGGAGAAGGAAGTATTTTATGTAACACCATAGATGTATCCTTAAAAGCCTCCGGACTGACTTTTATAAAGATTTCATCCGG
Source organism: Candidatus Omnitrophota bacterium (assembly GCA_026387255.1). Taxonomy (GTDB): domain Bacteria; phylum Omnitrophota; class Gorgyraeia; order Gygaellales; family Profunditerraquicolaceae; genus UBA6249. The sequence continues at coordinate 9,913 of JAPLMA010000059.1, forward strand.
ATAATGCTGCGACACTGCCAGCGCGCTAAAATCCGGTAAACTCTTCTTTATACTAGAAATAACTTCTGGACAATCCATATCCATTCCCCTTTTATAAACACAAGCGTAAATCCGGTTATACAGATCAACAAACCTAAAAACAAAAACGCAAGCTTTCCGGTTAACGGTTCAGTAGTCTTAACCATCCCCTTAGGCATATTACCAAAAAGTATTTTCCCAAAGTGATTGATGAACGCTCCAAAAATAACAGCCAGAAACAATAACAATATTACAGCAATCAGATAAGCTCCCTTGGTAAAAGCAGCAATAATAATCATCATCTCGCTAACAAATACAGAAAAGGGCGGAAAACCCGTAAGCGCAAATACCCCTAAAAACATCATCATGCCAGTAAAGGGAAGCACCTTAATCACACCTTGTATTGCATTCATATTATGTTTCCTGTAAGTACTAACAATATTCCCCGCCCCAAAGAACATAAAAGATTTTGTCACCGCATGGTTAAAGACATGCAGCAGGGCACCTGCGCAAGCTAACGGCGTACCCAAACCAAAACCAATAGAAATTATCCCGATATGTTCAATGCTGCTATATGCCAGCAAGCGTTTTAAATCTTTCTGGACTAAAATAAAACCACTTGAGACGATCAAGGAAATTATTCCTAAAAGAATCATTAAATGCGCAAAATACGCAAAACCCACACCTTTAATTATGATAATCCCAAATCTTAAAATCGCGTAAATTGCAGTTTTTAATAAAACTCCCGATAAAAGCGCGCTGATTGGGGCCACCGCTTGACTGTGCGCATCCGGTAACCAGGTATGCATAGGCGCCAGGCCGGCCTTTGTTCCGTAGCCGACTAAAATAAAAATAAAAGCTATCTTTAAAATATTTTTATCCAAGATATGCGCAACCGGCACCATATCCGACCAATTCAGACTCCTGGAAAGCCCGGAAATTGAAAAAGCGTAGGAAAAAAGAATTGTACCTAGAAGCGCAAAGGTTATTCCCACTGAACAAATAATTATATACTTCCAAGCAGCTTCCACCGACTCCTTTTTATTGTAAAATCCTACCAAAAACGCTGAAACAAGCGTAGTCATTTCAATGGACACCCAAAGCATCCCCAAATTATTCACTGCCGGAACAAAAAACATTGAACAGCAAAATAAATTAAAAAGTAAATAATAAGTCCTAGCTTTCTTCTCAGAAATAGCCCCAATATTAATATCCTTTTTTATATATCCGACCGAATATAACGCCGAAGCAAAAACAACTACGGCGATCACAAAAATAAAGAATGCGCTTAAGGCATCCAGGCAAATAAACCCTAAAAACGATTCTTTAATCCCGCTTAAAGCTATTTGCTTAAGAAGAATTACGCTCAAAAATAAAACCAGCAAATAACCCAGGCAATTGATTATACCTAAAAATCGCTGATTTCTAATCAACAAACAGGTCAGAGCCAGCAATAACGGGATCCCTAAAATAAAAAATATTTCCATTAAATTATCCTTTTAAACGTGAAAGTTTATTCACGTCAATATGCGTAAAAAACTTGTTAATTCGATAAACAAAAAAACCCATAATTAGAACACTTACAAATACATCAAAGAATACGGCGATTTCAACAAAAAACGGCATCCCCCCGGAAACCATTGCGGCCAGCAAAAAAATGCCATTCTCCATTACTAATAACCCGATAATCTGCGCAAGCGCAGTCATTCTAAAGATCATCAAAAATATACCCGCCAGTACCACAAAAAAAGCCACTGCCAGCAGAATAACCCTGACGGCATCAGTCTGGCCGATTAAATGCGTGCTAAAAACCCAGGATAAATAAGTAAACCCTAAGGCCCAGATTAAAGACAACTGTGGATTAATAAATAGCCCCAAATCTTCAGAAGCTTTTATCTTTTTTATAGTCCGATATAACAACTGCGGAATAAAAACTATTTTTAAAATAAAGAGTAACCCCGCCACCACATACAAATCCAGCTGGTGTTCACGCAACGCAATAATCAGCGTAACCAGAAAAAGACAAAACGATTGATAACGAAAACTTCTAATTAAAGCCGGCGTTCTTTTGGCAATAACCATAAGGTATGTCGAAACCAAAACTGTAAATAAGATTACCGCCTGCATGTTAAGCTCCCAAAATCGCGCAAATACTTGCGATAATCCCCAACACAAAAGCAAATCCTAAAAAATCCGCTACCCTAAATAACCGCATCTTGGCAACCGAAACCTCGACTATTGCCATAGTGATAACGATAATAAGTATTCTTGCCAAATACCATAGGCCCCAAGAGAATAGTCCTTTTAAATTTACTAAACTTAAAGTTGTAATTGGGAAAATAATTTGGGCGATCAGGAAAAACCAGATCATTTGCTTTACCTGCGCAGCCAGCTCGATTAAAGCCAGCGAGGCGCCGGAATATTCCAGCGCCATCGCCTCATGCACCATCGTCAACTCCAGGTGTGTTTCCTGGTTATCTACCGGAACCCGTGATGTTTCTGCGATCACCACTAAAAACAATGCGCTTGCCCCAACCAGCGAAGAAACAGATACCGCGTGCATGCCGCTAAAAACAGAAAGATTTGTTGACCCGAATTGTAAAAATACGGAAAATACCACCAGACAAAGAGCCGGCTCCACTAAGCTGGCAATAAACATCTCTCGGGACGACCCCATTCCGCCAAAAGAACTTCCGGTATCCAGTGCTGCCAAAGCAAGAAAAAAACGGCCTAAAGCAAAAATAAAAATAATGGCGATGAAATCACCCATACGATACAAAGGGTTTGAAAAGATAAACACCGGTACGAGTAAGGCAACAGTGAGAGTCGAAGAAATCAGAATAAAAGGCGTAACTCTGAATATCCAAGAAGCGGTTTCAGAAACAACCTGTATTTTAGAAAAAAGCTTTATGAGATTGTAATAAGGTTGAAAAATGCTTTGACCTTTACGCATCCTTAAACTATTCTTGATCTTAGTAATCAATCCGCTTAAAAACGGAGCGACCACAATAAAAAAAATCAATTGTAAAAAGAATAAAGTAATTTTGTTCATCTTAGAATTTGTGCATAAATATAATCAATAACAAAAGTGTTGAAAAGATATATGCTAGATACAAATGAATGCTGCCCGGCTGCATTCTGCGCATAAACTTAGCAGATTTTAAGACCAAAGCGATTAAAGGCACATAGATATACTTCTTAAACACCAAAGTCGTATGCGTTTCATAAGCAAATGATTTAACCTGGTAAAATGACTCCCTTACCTTCTGTGTTTTGCGATAAGGCTGGAGAAAAAAACTAAAAGCTATTCTAAACGGCTTAGAGAAAGCAGTCCCGGTGTATTCATTACGCGAATCTAATTTGTAGTAACCGCAATCCCAGGTCTGATAACTTACCGGCTTACCTTTAGCAAATAATCTGTACACAACAAAACCTGCCAATCCCATTACGATTAATACCAGAGCGATCATGGGCGTAGAAAGATATATGCTTTTGCCTAGCTCTTTAGCCGGCAGGCCTACCTGCGCAGTTAAAGTAGGATTATACAAAGAGAAACGCATAGTACTTATATCAACATTCATCGCCACCGCGGCAACTTTGGCTAATAATTTTATGACCAAACCCGCAGCTATCCCAAAAACAATTACTAGAATAGATAGAAAAAACATGCCGAAATTCATAGATAAAGGCACTTCTTTGGCGCTTTGCGCATAATTGCTCCGCGGAAGCCCGAGAAAAACCACGCCAAAAGCCTTAACAAAACACGCCGCAGCCAAGCCACTGGTTAAAGCCAGCATAGAAGCACAAATTCCTAAAAAAAGCCTCGCTCCCCCCGCGGAATTAAGCGCGCCCAAAAAGAATACTTGCAAAGTCAGCCATTCGCTCACAAAACCATTCAATGGCGGCAAAGCAGAAATTGCCATAGATCCGATTAAAAAATAGAAAGCAGTCTGCGGCATCTTCTTAATTAAGCCTCCTAATTTTTCAATATCACGCGTCCCGGTAGCTTTATATACGGAACCGGCGCATAAAAATAAAAGCCCTTTAAAAATTGCATGATTTACTAAGTGGTATAACCCGGCAATCAGAGCAAACGCAGCTAAATATGGCATCTTCATATTCACCAATAACATCGCCAAACCCACCCCCAGTAATATTATTCCCATATTTTCCACACTCGAGTAAGCAAGTAACCTCTTGATATCGCGTTCCATGAGCGCATAAATCACCCCAACCAAGCAAGTTATCACGGCTAAGATTAAGACCAGGACTCCCCACCAAGATGAATTTACACCCAACAAAAATATTACAAACCTAATTATTCCATATATGGCGGTCTTAATCATTACGCCAGACATGATGCTTGAGATCTGGCTAGGAGCCTGCGGATGCGCATAAGGCAACCAGACATGCAAAGGAACAATACCGGCTTTTGTTCCAAAACCTACTAAGAGCAACAGAAAAACAATATCTTTTGTCGGGCCAGGCATTATCAGGCAAACATTTTTTATCGCCGCAAAATCAAAAGAATGCGCATATTTATGCAAAATCAAAAAAGCCGCAACCAAAAAAGCCGTTCCGATATGCGTCATGATGATATAAATTGTACCTGCCTGTATTGATTTCTCATGCGTAGTATCAAAAACCACAAGAAAATACGAAACTAAAGACATGATTTCCCAAGCGACAAGAAATACTAATACGTTGCCTACAGTCACCACCACACACATAGATAAAACAAAAAGAACCAGCAGAAACCAAAAAAGAGTTATTTTAGCAGATGAGTACTCATTTTTTTCCGCCGCAGGCGCCTGCCTGCCGGCAAAGCAGGGATTCGCCTTCGGCGTAAAATAACCGAGTGAGTAAATAGCTGATGGAAGGGAAACAATGAAGATAACGAAAATAAAAAATAGCGAAAGCGGATCAAATAAAAAAAGTTGTTTGGGTAAAAAATCTAGCATTTAAACTCAAAAACCTCTATAAAAAGAAAAAACCTTTGTCAGTAGACTATACCACCAGCAAAGGTTTCTCGTTGTTTTCTTAATCCAGACCCACCTTAAAACTCGGAACTACTTTTCTCTAATGATTTATACTACCATTTTCCTAAATAAAATCAAGATAATTTAAAATAACAGCAACTGCTTATCGATAATTACCAAACCCCAGCGGAATAGGGAAATCTAAACCCCGTAAATGCGCAATCACTTCCTGCAGTTGGTCTTTTTTGGCTGAACTAACCTTAATCTTCTCACCTTCGATTTGAGTTTGCACTTTAGCCCCTAAGCCTTTAATTATACCAATTAATTCTTTTGCGCGTTCCTTATCAATCCCCATGCAAATTTCGACACCCTGGCGCAGATAGCCCTCAAAAGCCTTTTGCGGTTCATCAAATTTGAAAGATTTAACAGAGACTCCTCTTTTTGCCAGGCGCAAAGTTAAGATATCCGTAAGCGCGCGCAACTTAAAATCATCATCTGCAATCAAGATAATCTTTCTTTCCTTGCGGTCAAAGGCAATGGAAGCCTTACTATTCTTAAAATCATAACGCTGGCTCAACTCTTTGGTCGCCTGATTTACTGCGTTATCTACTTCCTGTAAATCAACTTCAGAAACAATATCAAATGAAAAATTAGCCATATCTTCCCTCTCTAGATAATGCTAGTATAAAACAAAGAATCGATACATTTAATTATATATACCCAACCATACTTCTTTACTTTATCTTTTTTTATATAAACCTATTAATTCTGCCTGATCCAGTACGTGACCGGACATTGCACTTTCAAGCGAAGACTTATTTATTCCCTCATCTAAATTAAATATTTTATCCAAAGCATAAATTTTAAAGAAATAACGATGGACGCCAGAAGGCGGACATGGACTTACATAACTTATTCCTCCTGCATCATTACTGCCTTGTTTACCAGGTACGCTATTTTCCTCAATACGGCCAATAACCGGGATATCATAAACAACCCAATGCACAAAATTACCGCTGGGGGCATCCGGATCATCCATAAACAAAACTAAACTTTTAGCTGCCGGAGGTATATCGGTAATAATTAAAGCTGGATTTACGCCTTGCCCCTGACAAGTAAATTTTGCGGGAATAGATTGACTATTTTTAAATTCCGGGCTGGTTATTTTCATTGCTAAACTCACCTCCGTCTTAACAAGCAAAAAAATAGTTAGGTAGCTGAGTATCATAAAAAATTTCTTGGGAAGAATTTTTTGCATATATAATTATACTGCGTTATTCTTTAAAAATCCATAGCAAGTAGAAACCCTCTGCGATAAATTTAATTGCAGAGGGTTTCTAAATTTTTAAGTTTTACTTCCGATTACCACCGGCTTTGGGGCCACCCCTAGGTCCAGGAGGATTAACTATTCCCGGTCTATTAGGGCTTGCACCTGGTCCGCCTTGTGGGCCGGGCTTATTTTCCCAGTTTGTTCCGGCTCCGCCTTTAGGTCCTGGAGGATTGTTGTCGCGGTCAAGTCTTGGCTTTACATTCGGACTAGTACCTGGCCCACCCATTGGTCCGGGAGGATTTTCCCAGTTTGTTCCTGGCCCACCCATTGGTCCCGGAGGATTATTGCCACCTGCTTGCTGGGCTTGTTGAAGATCATTTTTTAATTCCTGCTTAGCTGCCTGCATCGCCTGCTTATCTTGCTGCATCCCCTGCACATTTTCTTGATGCATTGCTCTTAGTTCTTCTTTAAGTTGAGTAGCTGTCTGCAAATCATTTGCTTGTAATGCATCTAGAATCCGCTGCCTCAATTGGTTCTCTTCCCCTCTCGCCGCTTCCATATTACCTTTGATCTCTTTTCTTTGCTCTTGTAGCTGCTGACGATCATCAATAAATTGCTGTTTGGATCCGGCATCAGAAGATTCCTGCTGATCTTCAATATTAGCCGCAACTTCTGCTTGTGCAACCGCTCCTTCTTCAGCAACTACAGTACCAACTTTGAATAAAGAGAAGCATAAAAACAAACTACCAAACGCTACTATTACTTTTCTCATCAATCCCCCTTTCATAATGCTACCTTGGTTGATTAATAATTTTCAGCTAAAACCTCAAAATAAGCCTGCGGATGTTTACAAGTTGGGCATTCTTTAGGAGCTTCAACGCCATCAATAACATAGCCACAATTAATACAATGCCATTTTACAGTTGTTTTCTTCTTAAATACCTCGCTATTACCAACGTTATTAATTAACTTGCGATAACGTGCCTCATGGAACTTCTCAACCTTAGCCACCTGCTCAAAAGAACGCGCTACTTCAAGGAATCCTTCATCTTTGGCAGTCTTGGCAAAATCCGCATACAGCGTGGTCCACTCCATATTTTCTCCAACAGCAGCCTCTGTTAAATTAGCCTTTGTGTCACTAATTACCCCAGCCGGATAGATAGCAGTAATCTCTACATCCCCACCCTCCAGGTGCTTAAAAAATATTTTAGCGTGTTCCTTTTCATTCTCCGCGGTTTCAATAAAAATATTAGCAATCTGCTCAAAACCTGCTTTTTTCGCAACCGAAGAAAAGTAAGTATAGCGATTGCGCGCCTGTGACTCACCAGCAAATGCCTTTAATAAATTCTGTTCAGTCCTTGTACCTTTAATTGATTTGCTCATGATTAAACTCCTTGTTTTACTTTGCTTTACCCTGATTCGCCACCGCAGCAATAGCCCTCTTTACTGCTTCCGGGTCACCTAAATAATAACTTTTTATTGGTTTTAAACTATCATCTAACTCATAAACTAAAGGCATACCGGTTGGAATATTCAAATTAACAATCTTTTCATCGGAAATATCATCCAGATGTTTAACTAAAGCACGCAAAGAATTTCCATGCGCAACAATGATCAGGCGTTTACCGTTTTTAACCGCCGGAGCAATCACCTCATGCCAATAAGGTAGGAACCGGGCCACTGTATCTTTCAAACATTCTGTTAAAGGTAAATCACTTAAAGCAAGATCTTTGTAACGCGCGTCATTACCCGGATAACGTGAATCATTTTTATCTAATGCCATCGGAGGAATATCATAACTTCTCCTCCAAATAAGCACCTGTTCTTCTCCATATTTTGCCGCAGTCTCAGCTTTATTTAACCCCTGCAACGCTCCATAGTGCCTTTCATTAAGCCGCCAAGAATTATATACCGGTACCCACATTAAATCCATTTCATCCAAAGTTAGCCAAAGAGTACGAATTGCCCTTTTTAGAACAGATGTATAAGCCAGATCAAAAACAAAACCTTCTTTTTTAAGCACCGCGCCTGCTTTTTTGGCTTCTTGCAATCCTCTTTCTGATAAATCAACATCTGTCCAGCCAGTGAAACGGTTTTCTTTATTCCAAATGCTTTCTCCATGCCGCAGTAAAACTAACTTCTTCATTAAAACCTCCTATTTCCTGCCCTGGCGGAATCCCGCTACAGCGGGAAACTTTTTATTTTAAAACTATTTCGATTTACTTAAATCAATCATCCGGGTATCCCCATGGATGGTGATTAATTCAGCCTTGGTTAATTTCGACATCTTATCCGTAACTTCACGGATTTTTTGAAAATTACTGCGCATCGTCGCAAGACGATTATGAACTTTTTCGCCAACCTCCAAATGCCTGATTTCTAAATCAAGCATTTCAAGGTTCCCACTGATCACCAAAAGCGGGTTATTCACCTGATCCCCTAAAGCCAACACTGTCTCAGTAATCGCTGCTAAACGATTCTTTTCGATTAACTCTTGCTGCATGCTCAAGATCTTTTGATTATCATCAATTAATTTAAAAGTTACCGACATCAACATTTTTCTGCCGACCACTATCCCCATAATAAAAACGCCGATGGTCGCCATGACGATATAACCGACTTCACCGATTAAGGCATTAAAATTAGCCAACTTTCCCACGACTAGATAAATAAATACAAGTAAAGGTATAACGCCAACAAGGCTTATCGCGCGATTAAAATCATTTCTGATATTACAGGTGAGTTGTTTTACTTCCATGAGTATTCCTCCTGATTATTAGCAGGGTTAGAAAATAGCTAATTATTCCTAGAAACAAACCGATGATTAGATATCCGGTAATAACTGGCATAAGCACTTCATGAAAAGAAAGCCTGAAGAATTTAATCCAGTGAAAATCTTGCATTAAACCTTGCGCTTTCTGGCACACTGCTTGCCAATGCAAATTTAGTATAACAGAACCCAATTTTATTGCCAAGATAAAAGTTACCAGGCTTAACCAGGTATTCGTAAGTATACTACCCAATAAAGCCGCTGCCCGGTTAGCTCGAAAAATCAATGCCAAAAATAGCGCCGCAGCTGGCCCAGTTCCAGGTATAAGCCCAGTAAACACACCCAGGCCTATACCCAAGGCTATTTTTTGCGCAGAATCGTTAATACGAAAAAATTTGGCAAAAACAAAATTTATAATTTTCTTAAAAAACGCCTCTTTAGGCATATTTAATTACTGGTCGTCAAAAGTAGGCTTAATATTTACTCCGGCAAAACGCTCTGCGCCATATGACTCCTGAATCCAGCCATTAGATAAATTATACTTCTTTAAAATATTTTTAGCCTCCTCATACTCCCGGGCTTTTAAACGACGGCTAATCTCAAGGTAATCTGAGGCCTGATAATAGGGGAGATACTGGCTCATTAAACTAACGTAAGTATCCTCGGAAATTTCTTGAGCAATAAACTGCATTATCTTGTCTGTACCTGAACACTGATTCGGAAGTACTAAATGCCTGATAATTAACCCTCTTTTCATTAATCCTGCCTGGTCAAATTCCGCCTCTTTAACCTGCCGATACATCTCTTTAATTGCCACTCGGTTGCATTGCGGATAATCAATGGCCTTAGATAATCTTTGCGAAATTGCGCTATCCGCATAACGCATGTCCGCTAGATATATATCAACAATTCCATCGAGTAACTCAATAGTTGAGGCTAACTCATAACCACTAGTATTATAAACTAGAGGTATTCTAAGCCCTTGCACAACAGCTAACTCCAAACTCAAAAGAATTTGTGGTAAAATATGCGTAGGAGTAACTAAGTTAATATTGTGGCAACCTAAACTCTGTAAATCTAGCATAAGCTTTGCGAGCTGATCAATCGTGTACTCAATTCCTTTACCTAACTGGCTAAACTCATAATTCTGACAATAAACACAACCCATATTGCAATGGCTAAAAAATATCGTCCCCGAACCATTTTTTCCTGAAATAGGTGGCTCTTCTCCATGATGCGCCATAAAACTATAAACTTTAGCCAATGCTTTAGTTTTACAGAAACCAATCTTATTCTCTAAACGGTTAACCGAACATAATCGCGGACAGATCATACATGACTGCAATAAATCAAAAAGCGCACTCGCTACTTTTCTTAATTTTCCGCTTTTAGCTGCTTTAAGATATACTGGATAATCTGTCATCATATAATTAACGCGCCTGTTTTATGGCGCATAAAGGGCCCTGATTTGATTAAAAATATCAATATATTCTTTACTCCGATAATCCGGATAGCTCCAATCATTAGGAAAAAATGAATTGCCTCGATAGGTTAGAGCCACCTCGGCAAAAATCCCTTTATGTAAATAGATTCTGTGCGCGTAATCTTTAGTAGAAGCCAAAATAAGCTTAGCCTTATCTAGATAACCAGGATCAATATTGATTAAACGACTTGACGCGTTTAGAAATTTAGATTCTAACCTATTGGCATAGAGCTTAATTCGGTAAAGCTCACTCATGGGAATTAGCTTGCTAAAGCTAACAAATTTCCTTTTTAAGCCATTCCCCATCTCTGGCTCATAGTAATCCGTACAATTAAAATCAAGCACGCCTGACTCAAAATCAATTTTGCCGAATGCCAACTTTAGTTTATTTCTGGCTTGCATAAAAATAGCTTCATCATGATAGATGAAGCCAAAGATAAGCTTTACTGGATTATATTTTCTTACTTTTCCCAATTGATTACAAAATCATGATTTACTTCCGCTTTCCAAAGCCAACGATTAGAGAATTTTAGAAATTTTTAAGGCAAGAACTGACTTATATACCGGGCAATCTTTTTACGCTGATCATCACGCATCTGATTAAAAAATATAGCCAGATTAAATCCACCATCGATTTCATCTTCAGTTCTTACGACTACTCCCTTACATTCAACAATCGTGCTTTTGCCTGCCTGAGACTTATTGGGCAGGCTTAATTTTACGGCAATCTTGGTAAAAGGCGGCATGTATTTATCTAGATGGCAATAAGCACCCACGCTGCTGATATTATTCGAAACGGTAGAAAAATCATAACCGTTTACCGCCAGATTAAGCGGCAACTTATGCGCCAGACGTGGATGTACTCTACGTTCTTTAATGCTCTTCATTATTTTTTCTCATCTAACTTAGATTTATCGATAAATGCGCGCCAGCATTTTTTGCTGCAATAAAATTTACCGTTACGATAATAATGTTTTAACTTCTTAATTAGCTTGTTACAAGCCAAACAATTAGTCTGTTTTTCGGCTTTGGGCTTAGCTTCTGCTTCACTCTCCTTAACCACTTCTGCTACCATAACATTTTTCCTTTCCTTAGGTTTAAGCTCGCTCTATCCGCATATCTATAAAATCTTTAAGACAGTTACGCTCTAGGCCATTAAACTCTACAAACTCTATCCCGGTTTGATTACGATTAGAATGCGCCAACGGCATTGACCAGGCCACCTTACCCACTGGCCTTAATATACGATTTAAAACATTAATTTCAAGCATTACCAACGTCGAGGTAGGAATAAACTGTTCATTGGTAAATTTTAAACCACCGCAACTTATATCATTACTAATACCACTATCAAAATCCCTTGTCCCCCTGAGTTGATAACGAATCTCGGAGCGAAAATTTAATCGAGGAGTACAGCGATTTTCTTTTTGTTTTTGCATTACCACCATTAAAAAAATATAACACACATTTTCAAATATGTCAATGCTTTACAAATTCAGCTATTTTGTTATAATTAAACCATCAACCATAACTTATCCCGTTACCGGAGCTTAAACAAAAGGTAAATAAATGTACTGCAGATACTATGGATTAAAAGAACGGCCATTTAACGTTACTAGCGACCCGGCTTTCTTTTTTTCCAGCAAAAAACATAAAGAAGCACTTTCCCATTTACTTTATGGAGTCTCACAAAGAAAAGGAATCATTGTTTTAACCGGAGAAATCGGTACTGGTAAAACTACGATCTGCCGTTTTTTCCTGAATCAAGTTAGTAAAAACGTAAAAACCGCTTTTATCCTAAACCCCACCTTTTCTGAGATCCAATTGCTGGAATCAATCGTCAAAGATTTTGGGATTACCCCGAAGAAGAAAACAAAGTTGGATATGGTTTTAGAGTTGAATAATTTTCTCCTGCGCGAATCCACCGCCGGAAATAATCTAGTACTGATCATTGATGAAGCGCAGAATTTAAAACCCAATTTACTTGAGCAGGTTCGGCTGCTTTCTAACTTAGAAACAGAAAAGGACAAGCTCCTGCAGGTAATTTTAGTCGGACAACCGGAATTAAATGCCCGGCTTAATTTATACGATTTAAGGCAACTACGGCAAAGAATTATGGTGAGATATCATATTACGCCGCTAGACAGTGATGAAATTAAAAACTATATTAGCTACCGCTTAATGATTGCTAAGCCACAAGGCGATGCCTGCTTGCCTGCCGGACAGGCAGGCCTGCCGGCAAGGCAGACTTTAGTCTCCAATAACCAAAACCATAAGCAGCCGGGTCAGATTGAATTCAGTAATGAAGCTGTCGATTTGATCAGCCGTTTTTCCGGCGGTACACCCAGATTAATTAACATGATCTGTGATCGGGCGTTGTTAGCCGGATTTGTCAGTGAAACTAACCATATAGATTTCAATATTATCAAAAGATGCATCGAAGAACTAGACAGCTACGCTCTCTTGAAATAAAAACGCATGAGCATCATTAATGAAGCATTAAAAAAAACCGAAGAGCACCTCAAAAAAAATGCCGGCAAAGTTAGTTCTTTACCACATAAACCCTCCGGCCTTAAACCATTCCTGCTCTATATCTTAATTTTATTAGCTGGGATTCTACTGGGTAACTTTATATTTACCCTACTCAGACATAAAATACAAACTATTCAAACTCCAAAAATAAATGCTGATCTGGTTATCCCAACTACAAATCCACCCTCTCTACCTACTTTGCCGAGCCAACCACCAGAAGAAAATAAACCTCTAGAAAGCAGCTTTGTTCTAAACGGAATATTCTTTTCCGCTAACGACAGCTACGCATTAATCAATAACCAGATTGTAAGAGAAAATGATTCTGTTAATGGAGCGAAGGTAGGTTTGATTACTGCCAATAGCGTCCAGCTAGATAACGCCGGCCAGACAATTACACTCTCCACGACCCGTTAGAAGTGGCGCCCCGCGCCACGGGACTTCTAACGGGGCACACGCAGGTAACGCTAGATTAACAAACGGACTGCTTCTTTAATTAAATCTAATTTAATATTACGCACGATCCTGGGTTTACCAATCCCACTGATCAGCACAAATTTATTTTCCTGACCCGAAAACTTTTTATCATGATAATGCGCCCGGATAACCTTGTCTACCGCCACGCCCTTTAACTTTAACGGTAGGCCATAAAGCTTAATTAAATTCCTAATCCGTAGCCCTAACTTTGCATCGATTAATCCTAACCTTTGACTTAAATCTACAGCCACCACCATACCTAAGCTAACTGCCTGGCCGTGGTTATAACTTTTATACCCACCAGCAGCCTCAATGGCATGGCCAAGGGTATGCCCGAAATTAAGAATACTCCTTAAGCCAGTTGTTTCTTTTTCATCTTGAGCAACTATCTCTGCTTTAACCCGGCTACAGGCATTAATAATTACTTCCAGAATAACAAGATTCCGCCGCATTAGGCATGAATAGTTATTTTCTAAGAGGCTAAAAAGCTTTTGATCTTTTATTACGGCGTATTTAATTACCTCCGCCATCCCAGATCGAACTTGAATTATATCCAGGCTCTTTAAAAAATTTACTTCCGTAAAGACCAGCCTGGGCTGATAAAACGCTCCCACTAAGTTCTTGCCTAAATCCAGGTCAACGGCAGTTTTGCCACCAATTGCTGAGTCCACCTGCGCCAACAAAGTCGTAGGAATCTGTACATAACTAATACCACGCTTATAAACCGAAGCCACAAATCCTGCCAGATCTCCAACCACCCCTCCCCCAAAAGCAATAATAAAAACTTTCTTCTTTTGGTCAAATTTAGCCAATGCTTTAATTACTCGGCTAGCTGTTTGGATAGACTTGGCTTTCTCGCTATCGGCAACCAGGTTAAAATGACAATTAAATCCATTCCTGGACAAAACGTTCAACAATTTTGCTCCGTATTTATTCTTCAAAAATGCATTACTAATAATAAAAGCATCTGTTCCTATATCCAAATTTTTTAAATACAACCCCAGCTGATTAAAGATGCCGCGGCCAATAATTATCGGATATGATCGCTTTCCTAAATTAACTTTCACTATACGCATACTAAGCAGTTACCCCCATAAATCTAATCACGGCGCTCACCAATGGCCAAAGCACACGATCAAATACACCCAGCCAGATAAAAGCAAAAAGCAGGATAAAACCATAACGCTCTAATTGCGCTAATCACGGCGCTCACCAATGGCCAAAGCACACGATCAAATACACCCAGCCAGATAAAAGCAAAAAGCAGGATAAAACCATAACGCTCTAATTGCGCGTATTGCCCAGACAATTGCTCAGGTAGCAACCCCATTAAAACCCGTGACCCGTCTAAAGGTGGAATTGGAATGAGATTAAAAATCGCTAAGACAACATTAATCGTAAGTAAATTAAAAAGCAAATACGCGCTCACCCCCTGCGACGGAATAAATCTTAATACTCCGGCAATAATAAAAGCCAGGATAAAATTAGCGAGCGGGCCCGCTAGGCCAATCCAAATCATATCCCTTTTGGGATTCTTTAAGTTCCAATAATTTACTGGAACAGGCTTGGCGGCGCCAAAAACAAAATGTCCGGCGGTAGATAAAAATAATACTAAAGGTAAAATAATTGTCCAGAAAGGATCGATATGCGCCAGCGGATTTAAAGTTAACCGGCCATTTAATTTAGCCGTAGAATCTCCCAACTTATAAGCCACTACGCCATGCGCAAATTCGTGCACCGTCATGGCAATCAATAGCAGCGCAAAAGACGCGGCAAAGGAAATAGTTAAATTTAAAAGGTTCAATTTAGCGCCTCGATAATATCGATCTGAATAACAGGAGTTACACCCTGGCTGATTAATTTCCCAGTGACCTTAACTTTGCGATAATTAAGACTATCTAAACTTTTGCGATTGCCTTTAAGCAGATAAATTTTATTTTCAGCAGTAGTTAACTTATGCGTGGCCTTACGCCAGAGAACTACCCCGTAAGGGCTAAGCGTACCCTCAACTATCAACTGATCAGGCAATTTGACAGTCTGTGTGACTTTAGCCAAAGCATCCTGTTTCTGGGCCACCACCAGATCCTTATTCACAAATTTTTTATTTACCCAACCATAACTCTGATAAACAGGATGAATTTTATACCAACCTTCTTCATCCGCGATAATATCAACCACCGTGGCTTTATCCACTTTACCCAGAATCCACGCCGATTCAGTCGGACTTAACCGAATATTTACCTTATCTTTAATTACCTTAGCACTAAGGCATTTGCCTGATTGCAAAGCAAAATCTGCATTAACATCGTTACATTCCAGAAGATTCTTTTTTATATAAGCCGGCGCTTCTTTAGGTAGGCGGATCTTATACCAATCATAAACTCCCCAAACAACTTCTACTAATTCTCCTTGAGCCAGAGTGCAAATAACCTCTGCGCCTACTGATGAATCCACGCGAACATTTATGCCATTGGCATTAATCTGACCGGTAAACGCGCCAAAAGTATCAGCAAATACTAGGTCTAAACCTATATGAAATTCAAGAGAAGGGTAAAGATAGAGAAGGGAATGGTGGACCTGACGCCGCTGGTGAATGTCTTCTTCCTACTGTTCATATTTTTCCTGT
>JAPLMA010000108.1 GCA_026387255.1 Candidatus Omnitrophota bacterium
ACCCCTGAGTTCATTAACCGCTGCCTTAAATTCCTCTTCATATTTGAGCATATCCGGGCTAACTTCTTTTTGCGCCAGAGGTATGCCGATTAAATCCGCCTGAAACTTCAATAACCTTCCTTCTATCCCATGAAAACAACCGCGCTTGGACTCTCGGGAAACAAAATTTAAAAGTAATTTCACGTCATAACCTTGCTGCATTACTTTATAACAGGCCAAACAGCTGTCTTTACCGCCACTCCATGAAGATATTGCTTTTAGCTTATCCATATATTAACCCCTGTGTTATGCAAACAATTAATAAAACAGCTATTTCCATTACTTCGATTGTTGCTCCCAGCGTATCTCCGGTTACCCCGCCGATCTTTCTGGTAATTGCCTTATTAATTACATAAGCGCAACCGGAAATAATCACTAATGCCAGCGCGCCCTTTAAGCCCCAAATAACAAATGAAAATATTAAAACCACAATTAATGATATTATAAAAATCCTTAAATTCAAACCTTGTATAAACAACCTGGCTTTTCCCTCTTGGCGGGCATAAGGAAATAAATACATAACCAAAACAACTGACCATCTGCTTAAAACACACATCAGCATCAAAGCAACCGGCTTTGCCGCAACCCCCACAGAATAAAGTAAGCCAACCTTTAAAAGTATAATACTTATCAGGGCTAAAACACCCATTACTCCGATGTGCGAGTCGCGCATAATCTGGAGCATTTTTTCTTTTCCTTGACCGCTTAAAAAGGCATCCGTGGTATCCGCAAGACCGTCTAGATGTAGGCCACCGGTAAAAATAATCAAAACAATTACCAGGATTATATTTATGACTACCAGATGGAAGCCTAAAATAGGCAACAAGGTATTTAACCCAATAAGCATTAATCCTAAGAATAAACCAACAACGGAAAAATACACCAAAGCCCAAGCCATCTTTTTCTCGCTAAACTTACCTATCTTTAACGGCAAAGTTGTCAGAAATTGCAGAGCTAATAAAAAACTAGTCATTCTTTTTTCTCCGATACATTGGCGCTCTTAAATGTGGCCATCTGAGTAAGAATTTTAATAGCGGCATCAGCTAATCCTATACCCAGAGCTCCACCAGTTCCCTCTCCAAGCCTTAAATCTAAATCCAACAACGGCTTTAATCCAATATGCTCTAGAATAATTTTATGCCCCCCTTCTTGGGATTTATGCGCGGCGATCATGTAATCTTTTACTTTAGGATCAATCTTAAAAGCCACTAATGCCGCAGCAGTAGATATAAATCCATCTATAACTATAGGAATCTTTTTGGAAGCCGCAGCCAGGATTATACCTACCAAACCAGCAATTTCAAATCCGCCAACTTTAGATAAAACATCTATCGGGTCAGATGGATCCGGTTTATTTAAAGATAGCGATTTTTTAATAACATCAATTTTATTTTTTAACCCCGAATCATTCAGGCCGGCACCTCTGCCGGTTATTTCCTCAACTGGTTTATTGGTAAAACAGGCGGTTATTGCGCTAGCAGCAGTAGTATTACCTATGCCCATTTCACCGGTTCCAAGAATATCAATTCCGTTCTTTAGTTCCTCATCAAATATTTCTGTGCCCATTTTAATCGCTTTTACTGCTTCCTCTGTTGTCATTGCCTGCCCCCTAGCCATATTCTTTGTTCCATAATTAATCTTTCTGATAATCAGCTTAGGATCGGGCTTAAGATCTTCAGCAACACCGATATCTACGACAATAACCTTTGCCCCCACATGCCTTGCCAAAACATTTATAGCCGCCCCACCGCTTAAAAAATTATAAACCATTTGAGCAGTCACTTCTTTAGGATAAGCGCTTATCCCCTCATCGGTTACGCCATGGTCTGCGGCTAAAGTAAAAATAACTTTATTTTTTAATGATGGACTAACTTTTCCAGTAATTCCGCAGATTTGTTTTGCCAACTCTTCTAATCTACCCAGGCTGCCCAAAGGTTTAGTTAGGCTATCTAATCTTTCCTGCGCCTGCCTTAAGATTTCAGGATTAATACCTAAAATGTTTTTAATTATCTTTTCTATTTCTTCCATTTACTCTCCTGACAAATCTAACCAGGTTAGATTATGGTAACTATGCATTTTTAATTATCTTTTCTATTTCTTCCATTTACTCTCCTTGCTTTATCTTTAACGGTATACCCGAAACAGTAAAAAACACCTCATTGGCATTCTTAGCCACGAGCTGATTTACCCTACCGGCAATATCCCTAAACTCCCTACCCAATTTATTTATCGGCACCAAACCTAATCCTACTTCATTAGAAACCAGAATAATCCTAGCTTTTTTTTCATTTAAAATAAGTAACAAATCTTGGATTTTATCAATGATCTGCTTTGGGCTATTAGAAACTAGGATAAGATTTGAAACCAAAAGAGTCAGGCAGTCAATAACAATACAATCAAAACTATTATCCATTTTTCCTAACAGTTTCGTTAACTCTCTAGGCTCTTCAAAAGTCTCCCAATGTTGTGGCCTGGATTCTCTGTGTAATTTAATGCGCTGGCGCATTTCTTTGTCTTTTCCCTGGCAAGTAGCGATAAAGGCAACTTTTTTATATCTCTTAGCCAGGCTCAATGCATAATTGCTCTTACCGCTACGTGCTCCTCCCAGAATTAAAGTTATCTTGTTCACCATTTACCTCGTATATCTTTTATCGTCAATTTTATTTATATTAAACTTATTATTTTTATATTCCACAATTGTTACACTTGCCGGAGACGGAACATGGCTCCAAAAATCCCGGCTCTTTAATATACTGCTTAAGAATATACCAATCACTCCACCGTGACAAACCACGGCAATGGTTTTGCCGCGATTAAAACGAAGTATTTTATTTATGCTGCCCCTCACCCTCTTTTTAAAAACCTGCATCGACTCTGCCTGCGGAATTCGGCCTTTATATGGATTAGTTAGCCACTCTTTATAAACCTCAGGATACTTTTCCATAATCTCATCGTATTTAAATCCCTCAAGCACCCCGAAATTAATCTCTCTTAAACCTGTTACTTTTACAAAATCACTTCTTCCAAAAAGTATGGCTCTAGTGGCCAGCGCGCGTTTTCTATCACTACAATAGATCTTATCAAAACTAACATTCTTAAGGCCCGCGCGTAATTTAACCACTTGGGCCTTCCCCTGTTTACTTAAGCTCACATCCCTATATCCGCAATAGCGTTTCTGTATATTCCATTCAGTGATGCCATGGCGTATTAAAACCAACCGGGTCGTCATGACATATCTCCAGGAACCAAAACTACATTCGGTTTACCTGTAACCGGATGATCATTGACTAAAACTACTGTTTTATAAACTTTCTCAATATTCTGATAAGTTAAAACCTCTTCGGGCGTACCCTCTTTAAAGACCATACCTTGATCCAATAAAGCAATCCGGTTAGAATATGCACTAGCTAAGTTTAAATCATGCAGGATCATTACAATTGTAAGGTTACTGCCTCGATTAAGTTTCTTTAATAAATCCAGAATCTGTACCTGATGGCCAATGTCCAGATGTGAAGTTGGCTCATCTAAAAATAAAAGCTCAGGTTCCTGGGCTAAGGCCTGCGCGATAATTACCCGTTGCCGTTCGCCGGCGCTCAACTCATCAATAGGCTTATCTTTTAAATTTAAAGTATCGGTTAAAACAAGTTTCTCTCGCGCAATCTCAATATCTCTCTTAGTTTCATATTGCAACCTTTTTAAATGAGGGATCCTGCCCATTAGAACCAACTCCTCGACCGTAAAAGAAAAATCAATTGAAATATCTTGGGCAACAAAAGCCACCTTACGACAAAATTGTTTTAAATTCATCTGCAAAATATTTTCATCTTTATAGAGAATTTCTCCTTCTTTTAAAGAAAGCACGCGCGTTAAAAGGCGCAGCAGGGTAGTCTTACCTGAACCATTAGGACCGATAATCACTAAAAAATCTCCTTGATTTACATTCAAAGATAACTCTTTAATGATATCCTCCTTATAATATCCACCGCTGAGATTATTTATTTTTAACAGAGTACTCATTAAACTCTTCTTCCTTTTTTCAAAAGAATAATAAATACCGGAGCCCCAATTATCGCGGTAATCACGCCGATTGGTATTTCAACCGGAGAAAAAAGCGTACGCGACATAAGATCACATAAAATCATAAATATCGAAGCAGCCAGGCAAGTCATCGGGATGAGAACTTTATGATTAGGCCCCACTACCAGGCGCATCATGTGCGGGACAATCAAGCCGACAAACCCAATTATCCCGCAAATACAAATAAGGCTAGCGGAAATTAAAGCAGTGACCAGAATCAATATTTTCTTGATATTTTGCGCATCTATGCCTAAATGCATCGCCGCCTCTTCTCCCATACTAATTGCATTTAAATCCTGAGCAAAGAAATAAATCACGCATATACCTAAAATAACCGGAAAAGCCACCAAAAGCAGAAGCTTATAATCATATACTTGTAAACTTCCCCAAAGCCACCAATTCATCTCATGCATTGCTTCATTTCCAAACAAAGATACTAAAAATACTATTACTGAAGAAAAGGCTACTGAAATAATTACTCCAGAAAGAATTAATGACTTATCCGCGATCATTCCCTTTTCTCTGGATAAATTATAGACAATAATAATACTTAGCACGGCTCCCAAAAATGCTGCTAGCGGCATGTAAATCCTGGAGACACCAATAATCACCGCAATTACTGCTGCCAGGCCTGCTCCGCTAGAAGTACCCAACAAGTATGGCTCTGCCAAGGGATTTCTTAAAATTGCCTGCAGCGCTATCCCAGAAATTGCCAGGCCACTACCCACAAGTATCGCCGCAATTACGCGCAATAGGCGTAAATTAAGAATAACCTGATTATCTTTCAGCAAAAGATTAGCGAGTGGAATATTCACCGCTCCTTTTATCAAACCAAAAATTATAACTGCGCCAAGCAGTAAAAATAAAATTAGAAGTTTTCTATTTAAACGCATAATTATTCCTTAAGGGTATAACCTTTTATAAATCTCTTCTAAGCCCTGGGTTATTCTCGGCCCGGGCCTCAGCAGAGTATCCGGATCAATATCGTTAAATACCCGCCCATGCTTCACGGCATCAATTTTATCCCAACCAAAACGTTGTTTAATTAATTTTAAGGGCGGCTCCTTATCCATATAAGCCAAAATAATACATTGTGGATCAAGATTTATTACTTTCTCCGCGCTAAAGTTACAATAAGGCCGGATAAGGTTATGAGCAATATTAATTCCCCCGGCTAGAGTAATTAATTCATCGACAAAAGAATCTTTTGCCGCGGTCATCAATGGTTCATGCCAGATCTCAACAAAAACTTTAATTCTCTTATCCTCAGGAATTGAATTTACCTTAGAAGTTACTGCCTTGATCCTGCTTTCCATCTGGCCAATCAACAGCGAAGCTGCCTCTACTTTATGAGTTAATCTTCCTATATCTATAATTGTTTTAAACAACTCTTCAACGCTTACAGGATCCGCAACATAAATATTAAAATTAAGCTGCCTTAATTGCGCGATAACCGGGGCTTGTTCAAGGCCGGTACAAAAAATATAATCCGGTTTTAAGGAGATTATTCTCTCGATATTCGGACTACTAAAATCTCCTACTTTAGTTTTATTTTTTGCTTGAACAGGATAATTACAATACGCGCTTACCCCCACAATCTCTTCATTTAAACCTAAAGCAAAAAGTATCTCCGTAGTTGATGGAGCCAAAGAAATATACCGCGGCGCAGCCTGAGAGGAAGCTACCATTAAAAAAACAAATAAGCTCGTTAGAATAATTCTTTTCATAAAATAAAATACCCGACCTAGTACATTTAGTACCTGGATCGGGCTTCACCCTAATAATACTTTGGCCCATTCCGCGAGGCATTACTTTCTTTATATAGGCAGGTCTTCTGGCTCACCCCACCCTTTTGGTCTACCTTCCCAATCCGTTTTTACGAATCAGTGGCTTAACTTTACCAAAAGGGCTTCCTTTTATTTAAAAAAGGACGGGGCTTACAGCGGCGGGACCGCATCCGATTTTACGGATTTCCCTTAACCTATATTTATACTAACAAATTTTATATCTCACTTTAACACTCAATAATTATTTGTCAAGAACAAAAAACAAACACAATATAACCCTATTTCCCGATTAGCCTCGAAACAGTTTCGGATATTAAAATTCAATTCCCCGGCGCGCCTTTATTCCTTTAGCGTAATAATGTTTAACTTCTTTTACCTGACTCACCAGATCTGCTAATTTTATTATCTTTGGATGGGCATAACGGCCGGTCAACACCAATTCTATATTTTTAGGAGTATCTTTTATTAGTTTAAGTAAATCATTCAGGGGTATTAACCCCAATTTTACAGCAATATTAATTTCATCCAAAATAACCATTCGGTATTTTCTTGCGGCGATAATTTCTTTTGACCGCTTCAAACCGGCAAACGCCATTTGCAGATCAATTTCTTGAGGAGATTTTTTTATAAAACAGCGACGGCCAAACTGCTCTATTTTAATATTATCAATTCTATTTAGCGCTTTAATTTCATGGTAACTTCGGCCTTTGGCAAACTGGCCGATATAAACCTTTAACCCCGCTCCGGCAGCTCTTAAAGCTAACCCAAAAGCAGCAGTAGTTTTACCTTTACCGTTTCCCGTATAAACCTGAATCAAGCGGCCACCGCCTTCCAACCTAAAATACCTAAAGCGCATAATGCCGTAACAATCAGTCCCGCGCAAATCACCCCGGCAATAATCGCTGTAAAGGCGTAACGAAAACGAATCTTAAATAACGACGCCGCAATCACCCCGCTCCAGGCTCCAGTCATCGGCAGCGGTATTGCCACAAAGATCGCCAAGCCCAATGCTTCATATTTCTGGATGGAATCAGAGTTTTTCTTAGTGCGTTCAAAGACCCAATCAAAAAAACGAGACCATATTTTAAATTTTCTTAAAAATCCGGTAACCGGCTCAAAAAGAAAAAGCGCCGGAGCCACAATCATGCAATTACCTAAGACAGAAAGCCAAAAAGCCTTAGCTAAAGGCATTCCAAACGATACTGCCAACGGTATCGCGCCTCTTAATTCTGAAATAGGCAAAGCGCCTACAATTATAACTACATAATCTTTAGGCAGTTGGTTTAAATATTGTAGAATAACATTAAGCATGCTTAGCGGGCCGGATAAACTCCAGAATCATAAAACGAAAAAATCTTAAAGTATCAACAAAAGGATTAATCTGGCTTTTTTCTCCGGAATAGATAGTCTTAACCGGAATAGACTCAATCTTAAAGCCCAGATGCGCGGCCTTAATCAAAACTTCGGATTCAGTCTCATATTTAGAAGTTGACAGATCTATCCTGGACAATAGCTCTTTTTTAGCCAGACGAAATCCACATTGTGTATCAGGAATATGCTGTTTAACAATCAATGAGATAAATTTTGATATCAGAAAATTAGTCATCATCCTCAAGACCGGCATTCCTTTAGTCATCCCCATGCGATTTCCCACAATCAGCGCGCTCTGAGAGTTTCGCGCCTTCTGAATAAAAGCCAAAAGATCATCACAAGAATGCTGGCCATCGCCATCCATACTGATTACGGCATCAAAACCCTGTTGGAGTGCAAAATTATACCCTTTAATTAAGGACGCCCCTTTACCCATATTCCTCAAGTTAGCCAAGACCTTAGCGCCGCAGGCAGTAGCGATCTTTACTGTATCATCAACTGAACCATCATCAATGATAATCACCTCTAACCCTAATTTAGTGATCTGATTAATTAAATCAGCAATTGCCCGGGATTCATTATAAGTGGGGATAATTACACAAGTACGCATATTTATTCTACCCAGAATCTTCGGAAAACATACCATTGCTCCGGATATTTACGAATATAATCCTGGATAATATTGTTGTAGACGCTAATTAAATCCGCTAAATCTTTTATTTTATCACCGCTAGGCGTAAATTCTACTGGTTTCTCTATCCTTAAGGTAAAGCTATTATCCGGATTTCTAAGCATAAATCCCGGAACAATGCTGGCGCCGGTCATTAAGCTCAAAGCTGCCGGACCTTCAGGAAAATGCGTAGGCTTACCAAAAAAATCTATGATAATCCCTTTTTCGGAAAAATCTCGGTCGCCCACTAAAGCCACCATATGATTTTTTCTGATTTCAGCCATACAGCTCCTTACTGCTTTACCCAGCGCAATAACCTTAACCCCTTTTCTATTTCTCTGCGCATCAAAAAAATCATTAACCTTTTTATTTTTATGCGGCAAAGCTACTGCCCAAAAAGGATAACCTAATTGCGCAATCACTACCCCGCCAAGCTCCCAATTACCTAAATGCGCGGTCAAAACAACTACGCCCTTACCTTTAGCTAAAGCCTGATCAAAATAATGCAGATTCTCTAATTTTACGTTTTTATCTATATACTGGTGATTTATTTTTTCAAAACGAAAGAAATCTACCAGATACTTAGCAAAATTTCGAAACACCATTCTGCTAATTTTACGTAGTTGACGATTAGTTATTTTAGGATAAATGACGCGCAGGTTAGCTTTTACAAACCGCCGGTCATGAAAGGCAAGAAGATAATATCCTTGAGCTAAAAAAACCGCTAAAAAATAAACTAATCTTAACGGTAAAGCTAACGCGATAAATTGACCAAAACGATAGATATAATAATTAAACACGATTTATAAACTTAAAATAAGCTTGGCAATATCCATACTTGCGCCAGGTTTAGCAATTTTTAATCCAGCGGCTCTCAATCGCTCTAATTTTACCTTATTCTTTAGTAAGTCATCAATAACCTGATAAACCTCCTTAGGTTCATCCACCTTAATTGCGGCTTGCTTTTGAGTCAGGAAATTAGTATTATTTATTTCCTGACCGGGAATTGGTTTAACAATAACCATCGGTAGCCCCATGCTCAAAACCTCCGCAGTTGTAACCCCTCCGGGCTTAGAGATAATCACCTTAGAAATATGCATTAATTCATGGATATTCTCAACAAAACCAAACAAATGAATCTCTTTCTTGTAATGTTTTATTTTTCTTTTCAACGAACGCAATAATTTCTTATTCGTCCCGGCAATAATCAACTCCTGAATATCATATTCACTTTTTTCTAATGATTTAACGATCGTTTTAATCGGGCCTAAGCCCTGGCCGCCTCCCATAATTAATACCACCGGTTTATGTGAATTTAGTTTTAATTTACAGAAAATATCTTCAGTGTTCAACTTCTGATTAAACTTAGGATCAAATGGAATCCCGTAAGGCTTAATTTTAGAAGCCTTAACTCCTTTGTTCTCCAGGCGTGCTGATACTTCTTCTGAAGGAGTTATATAATAATCCACTTCATCATAGACCCAGTAGGAATGCGGGATGTAATCCGTTAATACCGCCACCAGCGGTAAATTAACCCCGTAGGTTTTCTTGTAATCGGCGACCATCCCACAGGGAAACGCTTGAGTACAAACCACTAAATCCGGATTAAAACTATCAAAAAGTTTTTTGAGTTTTGGCGAATTTGATTTATGGATGTGCTGTTTAATATTCTCCAGGCCCTTTACAACGCTAGGGTTATCATAAAGATAATCCCAGATCTTAGGTGTGCGCTTAATCACCTCCATATAAATCCGATTAATTACTTTTTCTGATATAGGATTAGTATAATTAAAAGCATTAATATTTAAAATCTCAGTATCCGGATGCAACTGTTTAATTGCCATTTCAATAGCCAGAGTAGCACTACGATGGCCGGAAACTTCAGAGATATACATTAAAATTATACGTTTAGGATGCATAGAATTAAATTTTACCTTCGCCACAAAGCTCCAAGAAAGTATCTACAACTAGCGGAGAAAACTGCCGGCCGCTTAAATTGCCAATTTCATTAATCACATTCACCTTATTCAAAGCTACCCGATATGGCCGGTCAGTACTCATCGCATCAAAAGAATCTGCTACTGTGATAATCGAGGCAATCAAAGGAATTTGATCACCTTTTAAGCCTTCTGGATACCCCCTGCCGTCAAACCGTTCATGATGATACCTGACTCCCAAAACTGCGCCCTCTAGCTCCTTAATCGACTTTAAGATATTTACTCCGATCATCGGATGTTCATTAATCCGATTACGCTCACCCACAGTAAGGCTGCTTCTTTTATTCAAGATATGCTCCGGCACACCGATCTTGCCAATATCGTGCAGGAGACTGGAAATATGTAGATTTTCCAAAAATTTACGGTCAAAATTTTTCTTCACCTTTGTTCCCATCCGCTGAGCAATCTGGATACTTAAATTTGTTACCCGGCTAGTATGTCCATGCGTGTAATGGTCCTTAGCTTCAATAGCCGCGGCCAGGGCGATAGTCGTACGGATAAACAACTGTTGTTTACGATCTAATTCATACTCTAACTCCTTAAACAATTGCGCATTTCTGATCGCCATGGCGACATTAGAATTGAGCGCGACAAAAAAATCCAGCTCTTCATCAATAAATCTCTTACCACTCTCCTTCTTACCCAACAATAAGAGCCCTAACAATTCATCCCGGAAATAGCTAGGAATACAAACCACCGCATCCAAAAGTTCCATTTGATAAAGAACCTGAGCCAATTGTTGTTTGGCTTCAGACTTCAATTTATCGCCTTTTAAGATCAGTTTTGCTTCACTAAACAATAACGCCTCTCTTCCAAAGATAAAACTACTCTTATGCTCCCTAAAAAAATGGATTAAAACATCATCCTTATCAATACAAACTAAATCCAAAGGAATTTTATTATGCAATGACCCCCGGGAAACCGTAAGTAAATAACCCTGTTTTTCTTTATTAAACAGAAAGAAACTGGCATGGGCAATCTTAGCTTTATTTACCATCATCCGCACGATCATCTTAATTAAAAGATCCGGATCGTGCACAAAGATCATGTTTCTAGCTGTGTTCTCTAATTCTTTTTTATAATCAATACTCATTTAATTTATAATTTTCCCTTCGAGTCGATTGTTCCGCCCTAAATTAGAATTTGACTTTTGGTGAATCCATTTCTCAAGTGATTTTTTATGAAAACGCCAATCCGTACCGATTTTAAATGCCGGAATCTTCCCTTCCCGGGCATATTTATGCACTGTAAGGGGATGTATGCTCAAATACTGCGCAACTTCCTTGGCCGTCATAATTTCTTTACTAATAATCATAGCCTTCCTCAATGAACACTTAACTTACGAATACGTCAGTATGAGTAAGTCAATATGTGAATTGATCCCGCCGAATAATTTGAGGCGGGAACCTACTTTCATTCTCTAACATATCTAGACTAATCTTATATATACTAGAGAAGTCAGAGGTTGTCAATAAGATTAACTTTCGTTAATTACGGCGAGAATTTGCCCGATGTTTACAGTATCCCCTTCGCTATACATAATTTCAGAGATTACTCCTGTACAGGGGCTGGGGAGATTAAAGGTAGATTTATCTGTAGTTAATTCCACCAAATCATCATTCTGATTTACCCTTTCACCATCCTTAAAAAACCAATATGAAACAATCGCTTTAGTAATCCCCTCACCTAATTCCGGCAAAACAACTTTAATCATATCCACCTCATTTTACCGACACATTTAATTTAACGACTCACGTATTGATTCTGAAAGCGTCGGATGCGCAAAAATCATATCGCGAACCTGGCTAACCTTTAGATGTGCCCTAACTGCTACGCTCAAAGTAGCAATTAATTCCGTTGCCTTTGGACCGATGATAGTCGCACCAATTATCTTTTGCTCCGTATCATCACTTATAACCTTTATAAACCCTTCGGTCTCATCCATAATATGCGCCATCCCGCTCCCAAGAAAATCAAATTTATGCACTTTAATTACCAAACCAGCCTTTAATGCCTGATCTTCGTTCAATCCAACACTAGCAATCTCAGGATCAGTAAATATACAGCTAGGAATAACGGCATGATCTGCTTTAAGTTTAAAGCTACTGATCATATTATCAACTGCTCTTTCTCCTTGGTAAGCTGCATAATGAGCCAGCATCACTTTGGCTGTACAGTCCCCGGCAGCATAAATATTATCCTGGCTGCTCTTAAGATAATCATCAACCACTATGCTATTGTTTTTTAACTCTATCCCTAAATTCTCCAAACCCAATCCCTTAGTATTCGGGACGCGCCCGACACAAACTAAGATTTTAGAATAAATCTCTAAATCAAAACTAGATCTATCTACACCCGTAACTACCTTAATTCCTTTTTTCTTAAAAATAACTTCTATTTTCCTGGATACCTCCCTATCCTCTGTCGGCAAAAGCCGGGACATCTTTTCAGCAATCGTCACTTGCGCCCCAAGTATAGAAAATAAACTAGCAAATTCACAGCCAATAACACCTCCGCCGATAATTAACAAAGATTGGGGAATTTCAGTCAAAGACAAAATGTCGCTACTTGTAATTACTTTTTCTTGATCAAACGCTAATCCCGGGATAGCCGCAGGCTCGCTTCCTATAGCAATAAGTATAAATTTACTTTTTATTATACCGTCAGCAACCTTTATTTCATTTAAAGAAACAATCTTGGCGTAGGACTTAATAAAATCAATACCCACAAGCCTGCTTTGCATGCCTTGTCCAAGGAGCTTAACAATTTTATCTTTTCGTTCTTGAATTTTACTAAAATTAATATGCAGATTTTCTAATTCAATTCCAAAGACAGATATTTTTTTTGCCAGTGAATATGCTTTTGCGGATTGAATTAAAGCCTTAGTAGGGATGCAACCGCGGTTAAGGCAAGTTCCGCCGATTTGATTACCTTCAATAAGACAAACTTTTAAACCTAGTTTTTTTGCCCTTAAAGCAGCATTAAAACCTGCCCAACCTGCTCCAATGATCGCTAAATCATACATACTTTGAGCCTTCATTAGTAGATTAAGCAAATAATTGTGTTGTTGTCTGAGCCACAACCGCAGCAGACTTAGCCAGCTGAACTAATTGGACATCTGAAAGATCTAATTCAATAACCTGTTCAATACCATTCTTGCCTAAACGGCAAGGGACACCAATACAAGAATCTTTAATACCATACTGGCCGTTTAAATAACTGCATAAACCAATAGTGCGTTTTTCATCCTTAACTATCGTTTTGACGATTGAGGCGATTGCCGCTGAAGGAGCAAAAAAAGCACTACCCGTGCCAAGATTAGCAACAATCTGAGCGCCGCGATTGATCGTACGACTGACTAAAGACTCAATTTTCTCATCACTAATAAACTCATCTAAACTTACCCCTTTGACTTTTGTAAAATTAGACAAAGGAAGCATGCCTTCACCATGGGCACCCACAACAAGCGCCTCGATATCTGTAGTAGGCAAATGCAATTCTTGCGAAATTAAATTAATAAACCTGGCCGTATCTAAACTAATCCCCATACCAAAAAGCCGGCTGGGTTTAAAACCAGTAATCTTTAAAGCATAAAAAGTCATAATATCCAAGGGATTAGTGACAATTATAACAATCGCTTCAGGCGCTAATTCTTTAATCTTCAAACATACATCTTTTAAAATCCGGGCATTTTTAGCTAATAATTCCTCACGGGTCATTCCGGGTTTACGCGCTAATCCGGCAGTAACCACGACAATATCTGAATCTTTGACTTGAGCGATATCATCACTTCCGCCGATACTATAATTACTTTTTAAAAGCGGTCGGGCATCCTCTAAATCCAAAACCTTACCTAAAGCTAATCCTTTTACTACATCAATCAGCAAAACATCGCCTAAACCATCAGCGGCGATACGCATGGCAGTTAAACTTCCCACATTTCCTGCGCCGATTATAGTAATTTTCACTTTGAATCCCCTTATTATTAAACTCGAAATCCTAAATCCGAAATCCTAAACAAACTCGAAACTCTAAATCTAGAAATTATAACTTTGACTCTAAACAATATTCGAGTTTCGAATTTCGGGTTTGTTTAGAGTTTAGTGTTTCGGATTTAGAGTTTATCGTCTTATCTTCTCAATAATCGCGTCCGCCATCTGCGCCGTACCAACAGCAGACAGATCTTGCGGATCGGGTTTTAAATCGTAGGTTACAGATTTACCTTCGGCAATTACCTGCTTGACTGCTTCCTCTAAATTATCAGCTGCCTTAAATTCATTAATATAACGCAACATCAAAACACCGGATAAAATCATCGCCGTAGGATTGGCCTTATTCTTTCCCTTGTACTTAGGAGCAGAACCGTGCACTGCCTCAAAAACAGCCATTTGCTTACCAATATTAGCACCGGGAGCAATTCCTAAACCGCCGATAAGTCCTGCGCAGAGGTCCGAAATAATATCTCCGTAAAGATTAGGCAACACCAAGACATCATAATTATGTGGTTTTTGCACCAGCTGCATCGCCATATTGTCCACAATCGCTTCCTGAAAAATTATTTTTCCGGTAAACTCGCTGGCCACCTGGCGGGCAACTTCTAAAAATAAACCATCAGTAAATTTCATAATATTTGCTTTGTGCACGCAAGTAACTTTCTTGCGCTTATTTTCCAAAGCGTACTGAAAAGCAAACCGGACAATCCTTTCGGAAGCAAATTTAGATATCGGCTTAATGCTTATTCCAGAATCATAACGTATGCTCTTATGCGTATCTTTTTGGATCTGTGTAATTAAGGCTTTTGTTTCAGGTTTACCTTCCTGAAACTCAATTCCGGCATAAAGATCTTCGCTATTTTCCCGGACAATCACCAAATCAATATCCTTAAAACGGCTCCTGACTCCGGAATAGCTTTTTGCCGGACGCAGGCAAGCAAAAAGATCCAAAGCCTGCCTGAGCGCTACATTTACAGAACGAAACCCGGTACCAATCGGCGTAGTAAGCGGCCCCTTAAGCGCAACCTTATTTTTCTTGATTGAATCTAGCGTACTTTGCGGCAGAAGCTCTCCGGTTTTTTCTAAAGCATCCTGACCTGCCAACACACTATCCCACTGAATGCTCACGCCGGTAGCCTCAATACATCTAGTCGCAGCATGAGAAACTTCATAACCTATACCATCGCCAGGAATCAGGGTTATTTTATGTGGCATTTAAATTTTAAGCTCTCCGTATTTTTTATAATAATTAATTATTCCGCCTTCGGCTAAAAGATCCTGCATGAATTTAGGTAAGGGTTTTATCTTTAAATCTATCCCCTTAGTTAAATTCTTCACCAACCCCTTGTTCAAATCAATTTGTAACTGATCACCCTCATCAATTTTACTGGTATCCGTCTCAATCAAAGGTAAACCGATATTAAAACTATTACGGAAAAATATCCGCGCAAATTGGCCCGATAAAACCGCCACAATTCCTGCTTCTTTAATTACTAAAGGCGCCTGCTCTCGGCTAGAGCCCATACCAAAGTTGGAGCCCGCGACAATAATCGACTCACCCGGAGAAATCTTTTGCGCAAAATTAGGATCGATATCCTCCATAATATGTTTAGCCAACTCCTTCATATCGGTAATGGCAAACTTATACCTGCCAGAAATAATAAAATCCGTATTAATATTATCCCCAAGTTTTACGCTTTTTCCGGTAATACTCATAGTTGTTTAAACTCTTCTTTATTTTTTATTTTAGACATCGCGACATCCAAAGTAATTAATCCTTTCTGCATCAGAGTTTTTAAACAGCCATCCATAGTATTCATGCCATATTGCAAACCTGTTTGCATGGCCGTGGGAATTTGCTCAATCTGCTGCTCACGGATAAGATTACGAATGCTGGAGGTCGCCACCATAACCTCCGTTGCCAACACCCTGCCCTTTCCCGAGGCATGCGGAAGTAAAAGTTGTGAAACTACTCCCTGCAAACAATCAGAAAGCTGCAGCTTAACTTGCTGTTGCTGATGCGGCGGAAAAACGTCGATAATCCTAGAGACAGTTTGCGGGGCATCCGGAGTATGTAAAGTAGCTAAAACCAGATGCCCGGTTTCCGCGGCAGTTAATGCGGTAGAAATAGTTTCCAAATCGCGCATCTCTCCTACCACGATGACATTGGGATCCTGGCGTAAAGCGTGGCGCAGCGCCTGAGCAAAAGAATGCGTATCCGCGTAAACTTCACGCTGTTTAATAATGCTTTTTTTATTCGTATAAATAAACTCTATCGGATCTTCAATACAAGTAACCAGACACTCCCGCTCACTGTTAATCAGATCAATCATCGCAGCTAAAGTGGTTGTTTTACCCATACCCGTCGGACCGGTGACCAAAACTAAACCATTTGGCTTACGCGCTAAATCCGTTATGATCTTGGGTAAACCTAACTTCTCAACCGTAGGTATTTCGATCGGGATTCGGCGAAAAGCTCCCTCGACACTACCTTTCTGCAAATGAATATTTACCCGAAAGCGGTCTAAACCAGGCAAGGCCAGTGAAAAATCCAATTCCAATTCCCGCTCAAAAATTTCTTTCTGAGAATTAGAAAGAACACTATAGAGCATCTTCTTTAAATCCGGTTTATTCAATATCTCCAAATTAGTACGCAGCAACCTGCCATCAATACGTAAAATCGGCGGTTCATTTTCGGTAAGATGCAAATCCGAAGCGTTCTTTTCAATACACATCAAAAGCAAATCACGAATTTCCATAAAACACCTCCATTAGAAATAAACCCTAGGATCGCTGATGTAGCCTTTTAGTGCCGAAGCCGCCACGGTTGCCGGAGAAGCTAAATAAATAAACGCCGCGGGATTGCCCATTCTACCTTTAAAATTACGATTAGCAGTTGAAATCACTCCTTCGTTATCACTCGGAACTCCATTGTGCGTACCCACACAAGCTCCACAGCCAGGAGCAACAATAACTGCGCCGGCTTTAATAAATATTTCAACCAAGCCCAGCCGCAAAGCCTCCAGATAAACCTGGCGTGAACTAGGAGCAATAATCAACTTAACTTCAGGGCTAACTTTGCGTTTATTTAAAACAACTGCCGCCGCTTTAAAATCATCAATACGGCCGTTAGTACAAGTACCCAAAAAAGCTTCAGTTATTTTAACTTTATTTAAAGAGCAGGCTTGGGTAACATTATCTACACTGTGTGGCATAGAAATCATCGGTTTAAGCTTAGAGATATCAAATTCATAAACACTCTCATAAACTGCACCTTTATCTGCAGAAATATCTTCAATTCTCTTATGCTTAAGGCCATTGAGTTTTAACCAGGAAACAGTCTTTTTGTCCACCGGCATGAAACCGGCTTTAGCGCCCATTTCCACGGACATATTGGCGATGGTAAAACGGCCATCCATTCCTAAATTATCAATCACTGGACCAGAAAACTCAAGCGCTTTGTAGGTTGCCCCGTCACTTTTCAGTTTTCCAATTATATACAAAATGATATCCTTAGCAAAAACACCGTCCAGCAACTTACCCTTAACGACAATTTTTATAGTCGAGGGCACTTTAAACCAATTTTTTCCGGTAGCCAAAGCAATGGCTAAATCCGTAGAACCAACACCAGTAGAAAATGCGCCAATTGCCCCGTAAGTGCAAGTGTGGGAATCCGCACCTATTACCAGGTCTCCCGGTAGAATATTACCAGATTCAGGAATAACCTGATGACAAACGCCACAACCAATATCGAAAATTTCTGTTTTAAATTTTTTTGAAAAATCGCGCATTTTCTTATGTACCCGAGATACCCCTTCACTGGGGCTGGGAGCGCTATGATCAATAACCATACAAAATGGAATTTTTATTTTTGTTATTCCCAGCTCTTTAATCCGATCGATAATTATTGATGAAGTGCCATCCTGGCCAAAAGCAAAATCTATTTTACAAACAGCAAAATCACCCGCTTGTAAATCTTTACCAGCATGTTTACTTAAAATTTTTTCCGCGATTGTTTTAGCCATAGCGTAAACCAAACCCTAAATCCTAAACTCTAAATACTAAACAAATCCTAAATCTAAAATTCGAAACCCAAAACCAATTAGTTTCGAGTTTCGAGTTTGTTTAGAGTTTAGAATTTCGTGTTTAAGGTTTAAATATGTCATTATATTTTCTTTAACCAACCCTCAATCCTATCCATGCCCTTTTGCAATTCGTTCATACTAGTGGCAAAACTTATTCGGACATGATCATCTAACCCAAAGGCACTACCCGGAATAAGGCTTACATGCTCTTCATCCAGCAACCTCTTGGCAAAAGTCATTGAATCCAAGCCGGTTTTAGAAATATTACAAAACATATAAAATGCTCCCTGCGGCAGGCAAAAATCCAAAACCTTAATCCCTCTGATCCTAGCGGCTAAATAATCTCTGCGTTCGGAAAATTCCTGACATAATTTATGCGAAAAATCATCCGGAGCGCTTAAAGCAGCCTCTGCTGCTTTTTGAGCAATAGAATTAGGATTAGAGGTTGAATGATCCTGCAAATTTGAAATAGCACACGCTACATCGCTCGGAGCACCAAGATAGCCAATACGCCAACCAGTCATCGAATGACTCTTAGACAAACCATTAACCGTAATCGTTAAATTATAGATCTCTTTATTAAAACTAGCAATCGACTCGTGTTTTAAACCGTCAAAAATAATCTTTTCATAAATCTCATCACTAATCACAAAGATATTCTTTTCTACACAGATTTTAGCAATTCCAACTAATTCTTCTTTTTTGTAAACTGCACCGGTGGGGTTTGCAGGGCTATTAAGAATCAATACTTTAGTTTTGGGAGTAATGTGTTTGGCCAGGTCTAAAGCGGTGATTTTAAAATTATTGGCTGCAGTGGTTTTGATAAAACGCGCAGTTGCTTCGCACAAATTAACCATCTCCGGATAACTCACCCAATAAGGCAAGGGAATGAGTACCTCATCAGAGCGGTTGGCGAGCACCATCAACGCATTATAAATACTATGTTTTGCCCCGTTAGAAACAATAATTTGATCGGGCGCGTATTCTAAAGAATTATCTTTTTTGAATTTCTGACAAATGAGCTTTTTTAATTCCGCGGTGCCAGTGGTAGGGGTATATTTGGTAAATCCTGATTTTATTGCTCCAATTGCTGCCTCCTTAATAAAATCAGGAGTATCAAAATCCGGCTCCCCGGCGGCAAAATTAACAATATCGAAACCCGCGCTTTTCAGCTTTTTAGCTTTAGAGGTGATTGCTAATGTTGAGGATGGATTTATCTTTTTTAGGCGCTCAGCAAGCCTGGTATCGATTTTCATAAAAGTTTTTCTTTATTTATAAAGAATCACTTTTCTTTTTAAATATCGTCCTTAAGCCACCCATAAATTTCTTCTGCGGCCTTTTTTCGTCAATTGGTTTATCTTTAATGGCTATCTTGGATTCCTTCTTTTGTTCCGCTATAGATTGCTTCTCAAGAGCCTCAGTATCTTCTGAAGCTACAATTGGTTTTTCTTCCTTAGTTGTCTTTAGTTTCTTAGTTTCTTTCTTCTTTAATTCGGTAAACTCAAAAATCACCATTTCGGCATTATCCCCACGGCGTTTACCTAAACCAATGATCCGAGTGAAACCACTATTACGCTTGGCAAAACGCGGCGCAATTTCATTAAAAAGTAAATTCACTAATTTATGCTCACCCAAAACTTTTTGCGCTTGTCTACGCGCAAAAAGCGTATTTTTCTTACCCAAGGTTATGAGTTTTTCAATCAATTGTTTAGCAGCTTTAGCGCGTACCAAGGTAGTGTTAATGCTCTGGCAAATGACCATATTTCTCGCCAAACTCCTGATCGTTGCATCATGCCAACTAGTAAAGCGACTTAATTGCAGCCTTTTCTTTGCATGTCTCATTTTATTTTAACCCTTCTTTATTTTCTTAGGATCAACCTGCATACCTAAAGTAACTCCCATGCCTACCAAGAGCTCTTGAATCTCAGTCAGAGATTTCTTACCAAAGTTCTTAAAGTTAAGCATCTCATCTTCGCTTCTCTTAACTAAGTCTGCAATGGTCTTAATCCCGGCTTCTCTTAAACAATTAGCGCTTCTCACTGAAAGCTCAAGCTCCGAAATCGGCAACCTCAATTTTTCATACAAAGCTGTATCTTCCTTAGTCATTTCCGGCTCCTCTTCAGCTATATCTTCCGGTAACTGGCCAAAACTTACAAAGATATCTAAATGCCTTTGTAGAATATTGGAGCCGTAGAGCAGAGCATCTTTAGGATTAATACTACCATTAGTCCAAATTTCAAGAATTAACTTGTCATAATCCGTACGCTGTCCTACGCGGGTATTCTCTACAAAATAATTAATCTTCTTAATCGGAGTAAATATCGAATCAATAGCAATAAAACCGGCAGTTTTATCTTCTCTTTTATTCAACTCGCCAGCAACATAACCCCGGCCACGCGATACCTCCATCTCAATATTCAGTTTGGTATCCTTAGTAAGCGTGGCAATATGCAATTCGGGATTGATCACCTCAATTGTCTCATCCGTCTGGATATCTTTAGCTTTAATTACGCCTTTTTTATCCGCTTTTAAATAAATTGTTTTAGGAATTTTGGAATGCGAATTTAAAACTATGCTTTTGATATTCAATATAATTTCCGGGACATCCTCTAAAACACCAGGAATAGTCGAGAACTCATGAGAAATTCCAGCAATTTTAATTGCCGTAACCGCGCTACCCTCAATTGAAGAAAGTAGCACCCTTCTTAAAGAGTTACCCAAAGTTACGCCATATCCTCTTTCAAAAGGAGCTGCCTGAAACTTTCCGTAAGTATCAGTATAAGTTGACTCATCACATTCAAGCTTTTTAGGAAACTGAAAATCTCTCCATTTTATTCCCATATACCCCCCTTAAATGAGCGCTTAACTTACGAATACGAAGTATGAGTAAGTTAATGCGCGAATTAATCCCGCCGAATAATTTGAGGCGGGAGCATAGTTTAAAAATTATTACTTAGAATATAACTCAACGATCAACTGCTCTTGTATTGGTTGTTGAATATCAGTTTTCTCCGGAAGCCTTAAGACCTTTCCTTTCATATCCGCGGCGCTAAATTCCAGCCAATTCGGAACGGTCCTATCTTTAGAAAGCTCCAAATTATCCTTAATCTTAATTTTAACCTTATCCTTAGCCTTGATTTCAACCAGATCATCCTTATCCACTAAATATGATGGAATATTAACCCGTCGGGAATTAACCGCGATTAAATTATGCCTAACCATCTGGCGTGCCTGCGAGCGGGAAATACCCAACCCCATACGAAAAACTACATTATCGAGCCTACGCTCTAATAATTGCAAAAGCACTTTACCGGTTACCCCTTTAGTCTTTGAGGCAATTTTGAAATATTTACGAAACTGTCTTTCCAGGACTCCGTAAATCCTTTTTACTTTTTGTTTTTCTTTCAGCTGCACTCCGTAATTAGAAAGCTTTTGCCTACGGCCCTGTCCATGCTGACCCGGCGGATAGGCTCTTTTAGCCGCAGCGCATTTTTCAGTCTGACATTTAGTCCCTTTTAAAAACAGCTTCTCTCCCTGCCTACGGCATAACCTGCAAACTGCACCAATATAGCGGCCCATAAATTAGACTCTCCTTTTCTTCTTAGGACGGCAACCGTTATGAGGGATAGGCGTTACATCCTTAATTAAAGTTACCACCAAACCCGCTGCCTGAAGCGCGCGGATTGCTGACTCTCTGCCAAAACCCGGCCCCTTAACATAAACTTCCAATTCTTTAACCCCCACCTCTTTAGCCTTACGCGCAGCATCCGTAGCCGCTACCTGGGCGGCAAAAGGCGTGGATTTTTTAGAACCGCTGTAACCCACGGTACCCGGAGCGCTCCAGGCTAACACGTTGCCCTGTTTATCGGTTATCGTAATAATCGTATTATTAAAACTTGCTTGAATATGTGCAATTCCACTAGTTACACCGCGCGCAATTTTTTTCTTCTTTGCTTTTTCTTTTGTTGCCATTTTATTTTATATCTCCTCATTTTTCCCCAGCCTCCGGCGCTTGGGGAAAAATGACCCCGAGCTCCCGCGAGGGGGCTACCATACTTTGCTTATTTTTTCTTGAATCTTTTACATTTTTCCCTCATCATCCGGCGCTTGGGGAAAAATAACCCTCAAGCTCCCGCGAAGGGAAGCAAACTAACACTGCTATTTTATTTTGCCGGAGCCTTAGCTTTTGAAGGTTCAGCCTTTTTAACAACAGGCGCTTGATTTGATCTCTTCTTTCCTTTTCTAGTGCGTGCATTTGTGCGTGTACGCTGCCCCCTAACCGGCAGGCCTTTTTTATGCCGCATACCTCTCCAGGAACCAATATCCATCAGGCGCTTAATATTCTGAGATATATCACGCCGCAAATCACCTTCAATCCTCAAAGATCCTTTTTGTAGGATTTGAGTAATCCGTGAAACTTCTTCTTCGCTTAAATCTTTAGCCCGTTTATCCGGATTAACCCCGGCCTCTTTAAGTACAACATTAGACATCGCCCGGCCTATCCCATATAAATAAGTAAGGGAAATCTCGATCCTTTTCTCTTTAGGTATATCCACACCGATAATTCTTGGCATATTCGCTCCTTAAAAAATATACTAACCTTGTCTCTGTTTATGTTTAGTGGTAACGCAAATTACCCGCACCACTCCTCTTCTTTTTATTATTTTACATTTGTCGCAAATTTTACGAATCGAAGCTTTAACTTTCATTCTATCTCACCCGAAAAGTAATTCTCCCCCGGCTTAAATCATAAGGAGAAAGTTCTAATTTAACTTTATCACCCGGAATAATTCTGATAAAATTCATACGCATTTTTCCTGAAACATGCGCCAACACTACATGCCCATTTTCAAGTTGAACCTTAAACATGGCATTAGGCAGCGCTTCAATAATTTTTCCTTCTGTCTCAATTAATTCTTCTTTAGCCATTAATAAGCGTCAATTTAACTTAGTTAATATTACCGGCCCAATATCTGTGACCGCTACCGTGTGTTCAAAATGCGCTGACGCAGAGCCATCCGCCGTCACCGCTGTCCAACCATTTTCCATAATCTTGCACTCCCAACCGCCAAGATTAATCATCGGTTCAATAGCTAAAACCATTCCGCTTTTTAAACATGGCCCTAAACCTGGACGGCCAAAATTAGGAATCTCCGGTTCCTCATGTAAAGCCCTTCCAATACCATGCCCCACGAACTGCCGGACTACTGAAAAACCCTCACCCTCTACAAAACTTTGAATACTATGAGAAATATCAGTTAAATAATTTCCAACCTGCGCCTGCTTGATTCCGATATCTAAAGACTGTTTAGCTACGGCAATTAACTTTAATCTAGTCTCATCTACTTTACCCACCGCCAAAGTCACTGCCATATCCGAAAAAAAACCTTCGAGATTTACACCTAAATCTATACTAACAATATCCCCATCTAAGATCACTCTTGAACCGGGAATTCCATGGACAATTTCTTCATTTACGGAAATACAAGCCGTGCCGGGAAAACCTTTATAACCTTTAAAAGCTGCCAACGCATGCTCTTTACGAATTAACTCCTCACTCAAAAGATCAATATCCAGAGTAGTGATTCCCGGCCGTAAACTAGCTTGCAATTTTTGCATCACCACAGCCAGAATTGCTCCTGAACGCTTAAGCATAACTAAATCTTTTTGCGACTTCAGGGGAATCATTTAAACTTCTGCGCTTAACTCAATAATCTGTTTTAAAACTACTTGGGCTCCTAAATCCGCATCTAAGCTCTGTAGTTTTTTTGCTTTTTTATAATACTCTATCAAAGAAGCAACTTGTTGTTTATAAACCTCTAGGCGTTTAACCACCGTTGTTTCAACATCATCCGAACGCTGATACAATGACCCGCCACAACTGTCGCAGAAGCCTTTTACTTTAGGAGGCATGTTAGTGTCATGAAAATTCGCTCCGCATTTAGAACAAACTAATCTTCCCGTAAGCCGCTTAATAATTACCTGATCGCTAGTATCCAAATAAACAACCAAATCCACGGCTAATCCTTTAGCCGCTAAAATTTCATCTAACGAATAGGCCTGGGGTAAAGTCCGAGGATAACCATCTAAAATAAAACCTTTTTTTATATCCGGATTATTAAAACGCTGATCAAGCATTTTGGCCACTAAATCATCCGGCACCAGGAGCCCTTTATCCATAATGCCTTTGGCCTGTCTGCCCAAATCCGTATCCAACTTAACATTCTGCCTTAAAATATCCCCGGTTGAAATATGCGGCAAAGCTAATTTTTCTGCCAACCTTTTTGCCTGAGTACCTTTACCCGCACCCGGAGGGCCCAAAAGCACTAAATACATTATCTTCTCCCTCTGATCTGCCCACTTTTAATAAAACCTTCATAATGATGTGTCAGCAAATGCGATTCAACCTGTTTTAAAGTATCCAGCATAACACCCACAATAATCAAAACTCCTGT
>JAPLMA010000065.1 GCA_026387255.1 Candidatus Omnitrophota bacterium
ATTTCCGCAATAAGGATATGGGCGAGGAGTATTGGCGGGATATCGGGACCATTGATGCATATTATGAGGCAAATATGGAATTAATCCAGGTTAATCCCACGTTTAATCTTTATGATCAGGAATGGTTAATCCGGACTTTTCAGGAGCAGTATCCTCCGGTGAAGACGGTGCACTCCGGAGACAAAGAAGAAGGAAGGGTGGGGTTGGTGCTGGATTCCATAGTTTCGGAGGGTTGCGTAGTTTCCGGCGGCCGGGTGCAGCGTTCCATACTTTCACCAAATGTGCGGATTAATAGTTTTTCTGAGGTTTATGATTCAATTTTAATGGAGAGTGTCCATGTCGGCAGGCATGCTAAAATTAAACGGGCGATTATTGATAAGGATGTGAGTATCCCGCAGGGAATGGTGATTGGTTTTAATTTGGAAGAAGATAAGAAGAGATTTTTTGTCAGTGAATCAGGGATTGTGGTGGTGGCTAAAGGTACGGCGTTTAAATAAAAAGCAGCTAGTAGATAGTAGGTAATATATAGGAAAAGCGATGATAAGAAAAGCTAAAATTAAGGATATTAAACATATTCAGGAGCTGATTGGTTGTTTTGCTAAGCAGGATGTGATGTTGCCACGATCGCTGAATGAGCTTTATGAGAATATCCGCGATTTTTGGGTTTATGAAGATAAGGGCAAGATATGCGGTTGCGCGGCTTTGCATATTTCTTGGGATGATTTAGCGGAGATTAAATCATTAGCTGTAGCTAAACAAAGCCAAGGTAAGGGGTTGGGACAGGATTTGGTTTCGGCTTGCCTTGCTGAGGCCCAGGTAATGGGGGCAAAAAAGATCTTTGTGCTCACTTATAAGCCGGAGTTTTTTAAAAAGTTAGGTTTTAAAAAGATTAAGCATGAGGCTCTTCCGCATAAGATTTGGGCGGAGTGCATTAATTGTTGCAAATTCCCCAATTGCCAAGAGATTGCGCTGCTAAAATTCTTGTAAAAATTAAATTATATGCTATAATTTAAACCCTAAACACGAAATCCTAAACTCTAAACAAACTCAAAACTATAAACTCAAAATCCAAACGTTAGTTTAAAGTTTTGAGTTTCGGATTTTAGATTTGTTTAGGATTTAGAGTTTAGGATTTAGAGTTTAACAATTAGGAGGAATAAATGGATTATTTATTGACTGATGAACAGAAGATGATTAAGGATTTGGCGCATAAGATCGCTGAAGAAAAGATTCGTCCGGTGGCGGCTAAATATGATATCAGCGAAGAGTATCCCTGGGAGGTTTTGAAAGTGATGGGAGAATCGGATATGTTTGGCTTGTTTATTCCCGAAGAGTACGGCGGTTTTGCTAATAGCACAATGAATTTGTGTTTGGCAACCGAAGAGTTTTCCCGCGCCTGCGGTGGTATTGCGGTTTGTTACGCGGCGAGCGCTCTAGGGACAATTCCGATTGTTTTATTTGGCACTGATGAGCAAAAGAAAAAATATTTGCCGGCTTTAGCCAGCGGTAAAAGGGTTGCGGCTTTTGGGATTACTGAACCGGAAGCCGGAAGCGATGCTTCAGCGATTAAGACGGTGGCTAAAAAGGTGGGGAATCATTATGTTTTAAATGGTTTAAAGCATTTTATTACTAACGGTGGCGATGCTGAGACTTACGTGGTGATTGCCATGACGGATAAGACAAAAGGGGCACGCGGAGCTAGCGCGTTTATCGTAGAAAAAGGAACCCCGGGTTTTACTTTTGGAAAGAAGGAAGATAAATTTGGAATTCGCGCCTCAAGTACGCGGGAGTTAATTTTTACGGATTGTAAAATTCCTGCAGAAAATTTATTGGCTAAGGAAGGCATGGGTTTTATTGTGACGATGAGGACTTTTGATATGTCGCGTCCGGGAGTGGCGGCTCAGGCATTAGGAATTGCTCAAGGAGCGCTGGAACTGGCGGTTAAATATGTGCGTGAAAGAGTGCAGTTTGGTAAATCGATCTCTAGTTTTCAGGGGATTCAATGGATGCTGGCGGATATGGCGACGGAAGTGGAAGCAGCGCGCGGATTAGTTTACGCAACGGCCAGAATGGTGGATGCCGGAGTCAAGGATGTGGCGAAAGAATCCGCTATGGCTAAGATGTATGCTTCGGATGTGGCGATGAAGGTAACGGTGGATGCCTTGCAGTTATTTGGCGGTTATGGTTATATGAAGGATTATCCGATTGAAAAATATGTGCGTGATGCTAAAATTACTCAGATTTACGAAGGTACTAATCAGGTGCAGCGCAGTATTATTGCCTTGAAATTGATTAAAGAGATGGCCAAATAGAAATTAAGCTAAATAATAAATAAAAGATGAATATAATTGTTTGCATAAAACAGGTTCCTGAGACAACTGAAGTAAGAATTAATCCGGAGACCAACA
>JAPLMA010000124.1 GCA_026387255.1 Candidatus Omnitrophota bacterium
GTTATAGTTTCACGCATATTTTTTTAGTAAGCTGGAGACGAGAATCGAGCTCGTGACCCCGTCCTTACCAAGGACGTGCTCTACCAACTGAGCTACTCCAGCAATAAAGGGTTCGCTTTGTCGGTCAAGCTATAAAACAAAAAAAGAACCATTAAGAAATTATTCAAAACTCTTTCTTTTTTAATGAATACTTACTAGTTTTAGTGCTGAATCAATAGATATTAACGCAAGTAAAGAAGTTTATACCAAGACAGGGCGTTTGTCAAGATCTTTTTTGCTTATTTATGTACTTATTTAACCTTACGTAGGTGACAGGCATGCCTGTCACCTACATCACTACAGAAACCTAATGAATTACTTAAACTTGCAAACTGTTCCAGAGAAAGGTCCTCTGGACGCACATTCTTATCGATACCGGCGCTTTGAAGAAAATTCCTTAGACTTTCTTGAGCCACCAGGCCACCCAAACTATTCCTTAAGGTCTTCCTTCTTTGATTAAAAGCAGTACGAATTAATTTAAATAATGCTCCTTCATCCTGGACTAAAACCGGCGGCCTCTCTCTAAACT
The DNA here is from genome assembly GCA_026387255.1 of Candidatus Omnitrophota bacterium. Lineage (GTDB taxonomy): Bacteria > Omnitrophota > Gorgyraeia > Gygaellales > Profunditerraquicolaceae > UBA6249. The sequence continues at coordinate 569 of JAPLMA010000124.1, forward strand.
CCAGGGACAAAAAACATGAATCAACATTCGGCGCGGGTTTAAAGCTATTTCTTTTAATTTCAAAAAGAATCTCGCACTTACAGTAATACTGGAGGAAACAACTAAAAGACCCGTATTCTTTTGATCCCGCAGGAGCCCTCGCCCGGCGGCCAAATTCTTTTTGTACGGTTATAAAAGCAGCGCTGATATTTTTTCGATATCCGATAAGCTGTTCGATAATCGGGCTAGAAATATAATAAGGTATATTGCCGATTACTTTTATTTTTTGCTTTATCTGATTATCCAATATAAATTTACTTAGATTGAATTTTAATATATCACTCTTAATAATCTGACAATTTTCATTTGCATCTGCGACCTGTTGGAGTAACGGATAAAGGCGCGGGTCAATCTCTAAAGCGTAAACTTTTTTTACGCTTTGCGCAAGAAGCACCGTTAAATCACCCTTGCCGGCTCCAATCTCTAAAACAATATCTTCCTTGAATAAATTGCAGGCGCAGATTATTTTCTTTTGAATATTTTTATCAATCAGAAAATTCTGCCCTAAGCTTTTCTTTGGTTTAATGTACATTTTATGGCCAGTTTTATCGCCGCAATCAGTGAGCTAGGGTTCGCCAAAACAGGTTTAGAAGCAATTTCAAAAGCCGTGCCGTGTAACGGAGAAGTACGCAGGAAAGGTAACCCCAAGGTAAGATTTACCCCGCTATCAAAATCTGTCAATTTTAAAGCAATTAAAGCCTGATCATGATAGGCGGCAATTACGCAATCAAATTCCCCTTTAGCTGCGCCAGAAATAGCCAGATCAGCGCCAAGCACTCCGCCGATAACGACGCCGCTTAATTTTTTATTTAATTTTTTGATTACCGGAATAATTATGTTTTGCTCCTCTGTTCCGATTACCCCATTGTCCGAAGCATGAGGATTAACCCCACAAACTACCAATCTTGGTTTTTTTATTAAAAATAAATTCTTTAGACCTTTAACGGTATTTAAAATATTATTTTCCAATAATTTCTGCGTCAACATTGTGGAAACATCACGCAGCCGAATATGCCGGGTCAGTAAACTAAATTTCAATTTATTATTAATCAACATCATTACGGCATCCTGACAGCCTGTGTTTAAAGCTAAATATTCAGTGTGCCCGGAAAAATTGGCACCCGACAAATGAATTGCTTCTTTTGAAATCGGACAAGTAACTAAACAATCGATTTTATTCTTTTTAAGCAGCTCCAGAGCGACATCCAAATACTCCAGGCAAGCGGCGCCATTTTGCGCATTTAAACTACCAAAATTAAATTTTTTTTCTCCAACATTATTTAAATCAATTAATTTTACAGGAGCAGGAATAATCTTTAAAAGTTTAGCCGCTTTAGCCAATACAAAACTGCTCCCAATAACCGTAAAATCCGCCTTATCTTTTAGTATTTTAAGCGCTCTTAAAGTAATGGCTGGTCCAATACCTGCGGGATCACCGATCGTCAAACCAACTCTAATTTTCGAGGATTTTAATGTAGGATTGTTTTTTAAGCTCATCTAACCACTTCGCTAGTTCTTCCTGTAGCTTCTTTTCGAATAAATAGGCCCGAATCTTATCCTGTGCCTGAACAAGACTTAATTGTTGGCTTCCAATAATATTGTCTAATTTAAAAATAAAATATTGCGCATCAATCTTAACCGGATCAGAGACTTCAGAAATTCCCAATTTAAACACAGTATTTTCAATCTCCGGGCGCAACTCTTGGCCTGCTGATGCAGAGAGCTTATCTGTAGTAAATGAATATTTTCCCGCTAGATCCTCTAATTTCGTCCCCAGCCGTAGCTGATAACTTACTGTTTTAGCTATTTCTTTATCTTGCAAAATAAACAACGTTAAAATCCGTTCTTCAGGTTTTAAAAACTGCCGCTTATTCTGGGCGTAAAAAGAAGTAATTTCATCCGGACGAATCATTACTTTGCTACGCACCTTCTGCTCAACAAAATTATACATCAATATTTGTTCGCCAATTTTGTTCTCTAGGTCTGCCCGGACCAACCCCTGTCTGGCTAAATCCAGTTCGAAATCCGACTCCGATGCATAACGCGATTTAATTTCATCAATTTTAGCCTTAACCCTGCTTGACTCATAAGTTGCCTTATCTAACTTAGCTTGCTGAAGTATCAAGCGGTCTTCAATTAAACGTTGCAATAATTCCTTTTTCATCGAATCCACTTTTTCCCCTAAAGCTTTTCCCTGAAGCTGACGAGAGTATTGTAAACGTATAAAATTTAAGAAATCTGCCAGATCCTTTTGCGTAATTATTTCATTATTAACCACCGCAATTACTTTATCCTGCGCGTAAAGACAGTAGTTAGTAGATAATAGGTAGTAGGTAGGTAAAAAAACTAAGGCAAAAAGAATTACAAATTTAATTATGCGTCTCATTAAAAACACCTGCTTTCTTAAAATTAGCGATTGCTTCTTTTAATAAACGACAATAAAGATCAAATCCTACGGCCGAGATAAATCCGTGCTGCTCCTGGCCGAGGAGATTGCCGGCACCACGAATCTCTAAGTCTTCCATAGCGATATTAAAACCCGCGCCCAAATCACTATTGCTCTGGATCGCCTGCAACCTCTTCTGAGCGTCATTTTCTAAAACCACTTGATGATTGCTGGGGATCATTAAATAAGCATAGGCGGAGCGATTAAATCTACCGACCCTGCCGCGCAACTGATGCAAATCGCTTAATCCAAACATCTGCGCATTATTTACAATAATCGTATTGGCATTAGGTATATCAATTCCGGATTCAATAATCATTGTAGAAACTAAAATATCGATATCTCCGGAAATAAAATCCGACATTATTTGTTCCAAAAGCTTTGCCGGCATTTGGCCGTGAGCAATAGCGATGCGCGCGCCGGATGGCAAATTTCTTTTAATCTTATCCTTAATTTTTTCTAAATCCAGGATACGGTTGTGCAGAAAAAATACCTGGCCCTGTCGAGCCAACTCGCGCTTAATTGCCTGGGTTACCAAATCTGCGTCATATTCTACCACAACCGTCTTAATAGGCAACCTATTTTGAGGAGGGGTATTAATCACCGAAAAATCTTTTGCCCCCATCAGGCTCATATATAAAGTACGCGGAATAGGCGTAGCGGTCAAAACCAAAAAATCAATCGTACTTTTAAGTTTTTTTAATTGTTCTTTGGCCTGAACACCGAAACGCTGCTCTTCATCAACAATCACTAAACCCAAATCCTTAAAAACTACATCCGGCGAAAGTAATCGATGCGTGCCAATAACAATATCTACACTTCCCTGGTGTAAATTTTTGATAATTTCATTCTGCTGAACTTTAGTTCTAAAACGAGAAAGCATTTGCACATTTATAGGGAAATTTTTCAGGCGTGCGGTAAAATTTTTATAATGTTGCTCAGCCAATATCGTAGTCGGAACCAAATAAGCCACCTGCTTATTATCCATCACCGCCTTAAAAGCGGCACGCATGGCTACCTCGGTTTTCCCATACCCCACATCTCCGCAAAGCAGTCGATCCATAGGTTTAAGAGACTGCATATCAAATTTGACCTCTGCAGTAGCTTTAATCTGATCCAGAGTTTCTAAATAAGGAAATGTCTTCTCAAAATCCGCCTGCCACTGGGTATCCGCAGAAAACTTAAATCCTTCACTGGTCAAACGTAGCGCCTGCAAACTCAACAGTTCCCAAGCTAATTTTTGAATACCTTTGCGCGTGCGCTCCTTAATTCTAAGCCATTCCTTATTACCCAGGCGGTAAAGTTTTGGCTTACGGGTATGAAAAGCAATGTACTTCTGTACCAAATGCATCGCATCAATCGAAACAAAAAGCTTTTCATTGTGGTCATACTCAATTACTAAATGATCACAAGCGGCGCCTTTTAATTTAATCTTTTGTATACCCCGGAACTTACCGATACCATGCTGGCTATGCACTACAAAATCACCAACCTGTAGATCTAAAAAATTCTTTAAAGGAAATTCTTCACGAAATACCGGGCCTCCCCGGAGGCCTGAATTCTTTTTAAAAGGCAGGATAACCACAATATTATGCTGCCAAAGCCCCTGGCCGTTGGCAGGATCAAAGGCTTTAATCGAAGAGACTTTTTCATTATCCAGTTCGATACGGATCGGCAATTCAAAAGAAACCGGAAAGATGTCAATAACCCCACCGCGACAACTAAAATCACCCTCCGCGGAAACTTGGCTCTGCCTGAAATAACCATAGTCAACCAAAGCCGCCATGAAAGCTTCTAAATTAAGCTCTTGATTAAGATATAATTTAAGTGATCTAAATAGCATATTATTAAAAACATGGGGACGGTTCTATTCTTCTATTAATTATTAACAACCGTAGGGGACGTTTAAACGTCCCCTACCCTGTGGATAACTTTCTAGAAGAATAGAACCGTCCCCATTATTTAATATTCTTACGGCTCCAGGCAAGCACTAACGGTGTGGCAACAAAAACAGATGAATATGTACCAACGATAAATCCGACAATAAGCGCAAAAGCAAAATTATTCAATACTTCTCCACCATAAAAAAATATGGCAGTGATCACCAACAGAGTTACTCCTGAGGTAAGTATGGTGCGGCTTAAAGTTTGATTTATACTCAAATTCATAATTTCAATAAGCGTAGATTTACGCATTAAACGCATATTTTCTCTAATTCTATCATAAATTACAATGGTATCGTTTATAGAATAACCGGCAATAGTTAAAAATGCAGTAACACTCAACAGGTCGATTTGTCTGCCGGTAATCGCCAAAGCTCCCAAAGCAATTAATACATCATGCGCTAGAGCAATTACGCCGGCAATGCCGAAATCAATATGTTTAAAACGGAAAGCCACGTAAACAGTAATTGCCACAAAAGACCAAATCAACGCCAAAATCGCCTTATCGGCCAAATGCTTTCCGGCAACCGGACCAACCCTTTCAATCCTCAACACCTGAATATCCTGGTCTGGAAACTTCTCCTTTAATTTATTCGTTAAGAGCTGGTTTTTATCTTCTACAGTTCTAATCAGCACAACGCGAGGATTTTCCTTAAACTGTTGAATGACCACATTTGAAAATCCCGCATCTTTTAAAACTGCGCGTAGCTGATCAATCTTCGCCGGTTCCCTAAAACTATATTCTTGTAATTGGCCACCGGAAAAATCAATTCCATAAGCATCTTTACCCTTTTTAAAGAAAACCAGCAAACCGATAATAATCATCGTCAAAGAAATAACATAACAAATTCTACGCTTAGCAATAAAATCTATTTTAGTATTTTTAATCAACCGAAGCATCGGCAATGATTTTATCCAATTAAAACTCAACAAAACTTCAAATATTGTACGGGTAGCTACAATCGCCGTAAACATACTAGCCATTAAACCAATCGTCAAGGTTACCGCAAACCCTCTAATCGGCCCGGTGCCAAATTGAAACAACAAAAATGCCGCAATCAGGGTAGTTAAATTAGAATCGAAAAT
>JAPLMA010000120.1 GCA_026387255.1 Candidatus Omnitrophota bacterium
TAAAGCTCGCGGCAATGGCCAAACCATCAATAAAATTATGAAAAGCCTCTCCGAAAAGATTTAGATAGGTAAAGGCGTGAATATGGCAATTCTTATCATGGCAATGCCTCCAATGGAGATATCTCTCCATCAGGAAAAATAAAATTATCCCTAAAATCAGGCAATAAAAAACATTTGTGCTGTTAGACTTTTGAAGTGCTTCCGGAAGGATATGTAAAAAAGCGCTGCCAATAAGTGCCCCGGCGGAAAAACCAATCAAACAGAAAAGAACCTTGTGCAGCAAATTATCCTTTATCGCCAGGGTAAAAATGCCGACTAAGGAAATAAGGCTGACTAAAAATGTGCTGGCTAAGATCCAGAATAAAACCATGTGTAGGAATTTAACCTAAATTAGGTTTTCTGCCTTTGTTCGCTTTCTTGGAACGCCAATTAAGTTTTCCCCTACGTTTTCTTTTGCCCATCTCTACCTCTTATAATAATTCTGCGGTACATTTTGTACAATATAACGGCCCGCCTCAACAATACAATCGTAAAACACCTTTCCCATCGGAGTCCCTAGATAATCGCTCAAACCGGCTCTAAAAACTTTATCCTGAGGAAATTTTATTCTTTTCCCGGGATGCTCCACCACCTGGCTTTGAATATCCCGGCTACCGATTACCTCGGAAGTAACCCGGTCAATAATCCGCAAACTCAATTGCATATTTGCTTTATTTAAAACTTCACCTAATAAGCCACCCATAAAACTACTGGCGCTACTTCCGCCGCCGGCTAAACCGGACTTACCGCCTGAATTTTCCGGTATAAACTCAATAATCCCAACGCTAATAATAAGGTCCGCGTCTTGCGGAGCAACAATCGCAAAACGTTTACTACTATTTAAAATATCAACTAAATATTCTTTCAGGGCTAGGCTAACCTGTGCGTCGACGCCGGAAGTTTTTAATTCAAAATCGTTTACCGCGATTTTAGCCTGTGAGCCCTGATAGGAACTCAATAATTCCCCGGAAGAAGTTTTATCCAACAGAGAATGCGGTTTTGTTGAAAAACACCCACTCAAGAATAAAAACATCACCGCGCAACTTAATAATCTAAAACTTTTTTCCATGCTTAGTTCTCAATATATTACCGATTAACCGGACTGTCAAGGATATTCCCCGCCGTTAAAACAGATTTAACAGACGGCTAATTGCAGAAATAATCCTAAATGGCTGTTCTCTTTGAATATCAAGCTTGCTGCTTGAACCACTAGTTACAATCACGGTGTTAATTTTTGCCCGTCTTCCGGCCTGAGCATCAATCACCATATCCCCAACATATAAAGCTTGCGATTTCTTAAGCGCGAATCGTTTAACTATTTTATTTAACATTTCCGGGTGAGGCTTGCTATATCTAGTTTGATCCGCGCAAAGCACATAGTCAAAAAAGATACCGATATCTAAATGTCTTAATAAAATACGAGAAAACTTACTTGGCCGATTACTCGCTACTGCTAATTTATAACCTTTCTCCTTAAGGCGCCGTAAAAGAGGCCTGACATAAGGGTAAAGATGCGAGTGTTTAAGCAAGCTATATTTATGGTGGGTGCGGTATAAACTTAAGGCGTATTTTAAATCTTTTTGTGGCACATATGGCTTAAGCAAATTTATATCCCCCCAGCCCACCAAGCGCCGCACAGTGCGATTACTTTGTGATTTTAATCCTAACCTGCACAATACATAATTGAAGCTGCTGGTTATCGCCGCGTAAGCATCCACCAAAGTACCATCTAAATCAAAGATGATTAATTTTATGTTTTGCATAATAGAATAAATCTGGCTTACAAAAATTAGGCAGGGTTTTAAGGCCCTGCCTATCAAATAATAATTTGTTTTATAATTATTGGGCTTGATCCTGAACAGCCGGTACTGGCTCTTGCGGTGCTGCTGGTGCCGGCGGTGCGAGTACCTCATTTGCTGCTATAGATGCATCAACAGGTATTTCTGATTGGGCTGTTGGCTGAGCTAAATCAGGAACAGGAGATGAAACATCCGGTTTTTCAAAACTAATATTCTTAGCAATATTTTTATTATTCGCTCCGACCATATAATCAATGCTTAAAGTATCCTTTAATTTCAACTCGTTAAAATCTTTAATATTTTCAAAGGTTGTCTTTTCATCAACCACTAAAACCAGATCCTTCTCTTGATCAGTCTCATAATCAAGGTATTTTAAAGTAACTGTGTTAGCTTGATGATCTAAATTCGTTACCTCTCCCCAAGCCCACTGCATATCGGTTTCTTTTTGGGTAGACTGTTGATCGGAAGTAATCACCGCTTGATCTATCGGCGCAACCGCCGCATCCTCAGCAAAGGCTATTCTGCCAGTAGTCGATATCAGAACAATCACAAACCCGGATAAAACAACCACTTTCTTCAAATTCATCTTGAGCCTCCTTATAAGGTTATTTTCAAATTATCACAAGTTTTGGCGCTTGTCAAGTTATCTATAAAACGGCAGAAGAATCAACGCTGTCATAACGATCAAAGTAGTAATTAAGCCTACCGTCGCCCCCACCCAAAACCAATCCAGGAAACTTATCTTTAGGCGTTTTTCCTTCTCTAAAATCCCGATGGCCACAATATTAGCAGTAGAGCCGATCAGTGTAATATTCCCACCCAAACAGCCTCCGAAAAGCAAAGCCCACCACAATGGCTGTAAATTCATATTTAAATTCTGGAAACCCTGAACGACAGGAATAAAAGCCGCCACCAACACTACATTATCCAAAACACTTGAACCAATCGCGCTTACCCATAACATAGCGGCGGTCAAAAAATTAAGATTACTTCCGGTTGCCACTAACATATGCTTAGCAATAAAAACAGTTGCTCCGGTATATTTTAATGTTCCGGCCTGCACAAACAAAAGTAGAAAGAAAAGCAGCGTCCACCACTCCACGTCCTTTTCAATATATTTTCTCGCCTTGTGATGTTTCCAAATCATTACCAACCCGCTGGACACCAGCGGAACCACTAATAAAACAGTATTCGCCGGTAACCCCCAAGCGATCTCCATACGGTGATGCAAAGAGATAAAAATAAGCATCAAGCCAAATATGCCTAAGCTTATTTTAAGGTTTTTTTCCGGAGGTATGGAAATTAATCTGATCAACATTTCATTAGCCCCCAGCCTTTTCATCTGCTGATCAAGAAATTTTATGGATTTTCTATACCAAAATAAAAGAATAAAAATAGTCACCACTAAACAAAGCAAAGCTAAGGGGAAGGCTTTGGCAATAAAGTCTTCAAAGGTCAAGCCGGATTTTGAAGCAATAAGTATACCAATGGGATTTCCCAGAACTGTAGCCGCTGATCCGATATTGGTAGCCAAAACAGAGATAATCACAAAAGGTACAGGATTAACCTCAAAATAATCGCAAATTTCTAAAACCGCCGCCACCATAAAAATAATCGAGGTTACTTCGTCAACCGTGCAGGCGAGCAAAGCAGATAAACAGCCAATCAACAAAACAAATTTTTTACCAGTTAATTTAGGAATTCGTAAAATTAAGCTAACAATCCAGGCAAAAAATCCGGAATCTTTTAAGAGCCCGATGATCACCATCATCCCCACCAAGAAAAGAATCACTTCAAGTGATGAGAATTCAATGACATGCTCCAAGTCAATGGTCTTGGTCATTAACAATACGGAGGTCCCGATAAAAGCAAAACTGAGGCGAAAATCCCAAAAGAAAAGAGTTCCTAAAATTGAAGCAGAGAATATACCCACAGACAAAGACTGGTGCGCGTTCATCCCGGAAAAACTAGCGCAGGCTCCGAGGGAAAATGCCAATAGAAATAAAGAAAGCAGCTTTAAGGAAAGGCTTTTCATTTATTAAAAATAATTAACTGGCAACTTACTAAAATTAGTAAAGCGCCTCTTTAATCCGCGCGCGTATTTTATGATAAACAACTGTCGCCAGAATAACTTTTAATATGTCGCCCAATACAAACGGCAAGAAACCAAGTAAAAATGCTTTACTCAAACTGCAGGATAAACTTACTTTTAACCAAAGCATGCCACTAAATAAAATTATAAAATCCGCAGCTAATAATTTAATAAAAATAGCAAGCACGTTTTGATTTTCTTTAATTAAAAAACTACCCGCCAAGTAAGCGGCTAAAATAAAACCCACAAGATAACCGCCGGTAGGGCCCAGTAAATAAAGGCTGCCGCTACCGGAGCCTGTAAATACCTGTTGGCCAGAGAAGCCTAAAAACATATACGCGGACTGCGCGAATACGCCTAGTTTCCTGCCTAACAATGCTCCGGAAAGCAAAACAAAAAATGTCTGTAAAGTAAGCGGTACGGGAGTAAAAGGCAAAGGTATACGCACGAAAGCCGACAAAGTAGTCAAAGTAATAAAAACACCCGCTGCTAACAGCCGACAAAGCCTCTTATCGCTAATCAACTCTCTCTTCATAGTTATTTCCATATCCGTCTCCTCATTTTCCCCCCAGCCTCCCGCGAGGGGGAGATTTTTTCCCTCATCATCCGGCGCTTGGGGAAAAATGACCCTCAAGCTCCCGCGAGGAAGAAAGTTTTTGTTAAGGTTATAATTTCTATATATTATATATGAAAACTACATAATAGCAAAAGAAAACGGGTTAGAATTATCCACGTAGAACGGGTTAGAATTATCCACGTAGAACGGGTTAGAATTATCCACGTAGGTGGCAGGCAGGCCTGCCACCTACCATTCAAAAAAATGGACGGTTCTATTTTTTAAGCTAGAAACTAACAATAAAAATAGAACCGTCCCTTTTTTTTAAACCCTTTTTTATTCTTTAGCGATGGCTAAAGTAATTACACCCGCCAAGATCAAGAACAAACCAATACAGCCCTGAATAATTACCAGCAGCGCTCCCCAGAACATCAATATCGCTAAACCGCCTAAAACTAAAAATACCAGGCCTAAAACAACCTTAAAAAGCGTAGCTAATGTTTTTTTAGGATCACAACACTTTTTTTCCGTATCAGTACATTTTTTCTCTTCTG
>JAPLMA010000072.1 GCA_026387255.1 Candidatus Omnitrophota bacterium
GAAGCAGATTTTAAATTTTTTATCACTACCCTTACTTTGCAGGCATCGATTGCTTTAGGGCACATGGCTAACCCGGCCACCGGTAAAACAGAGAAAGATCCTATTCAGGCAAAGTTCCTTATTGATACTTTAGGCATGCTACAGGAGAAAACTAAAGGTAATCTTGCTCAGGAAGAGACAGATCTCTTGGAAAACTTACTTTATGAATTAAGAATAGCTTATCTGGCTAAAGAGGAGAAACCGACAAAATGATTGATAAAGAGTTGTTAGATATATTGGCTTGTCCTGCTTGTAAAGCGGATGTGGAGTTAATTAATAATAAAATTGTTTGTAAGAAGTGCGGGAAGAAATATCCTGTGCGTCAGGGGATTCCGGTAATGCTTATTGATGAAGCAGAATAAGTAAATTATCTTTCTATGAGAAAAATATTAGTTATCCACGGACCTAATTTAAATCTTTTGGGGACCCGAGAGCCGGGAATTTATGGCCGCTTAACTTTGGCTAAGATTAACCAAATGCTTAAAACTGACGCTAAAAAAGCTAAGGTTACTTTGGTGATTAAACAATCCAATCATGAGGGTCAAATTGTAGATTTTATTGGCCAAGCTAAAAAGAATAAATTTCAGGGTATTTTGATTAATCCGGCGGCCTATACCCACACTAGCGTGGCAGTGCGCGATGCCGTAGCCGCATGCGGATTGAGCGTTGTGGAAGTGCATCTCTCCAATATTTATTCCCGCGAAGAGTTTAGGCATAAGTCGCTAATCAGCCCGGTAGCCAGTGGGACAATTTTAGGGTTTGGGGCGAAAAGCTACACCCTGGGTTTGTCGGCTCTCCTAGATTTAATTTCCGCAAAATGAACTCTCGCTTAAAAAGCATACATTCTGTGTTAAAACAGAGGGGCTTAGATGGCCTCTTGGTTAGTTTGCCCGCGAATATCTCCTACCTGATAGAATCCCTGAGCCGGGATTCCTATTTCTTAATTTCTCTGAAAGAGAATATTTATTTTACCGATTCTCGTTATACTGAAGAAGTAAAAGTTTTTTTAAACAACAATGCGAAGCTTAAAGAATGTAACGGTTTTGTATTTAAGTCTATTGCTGAAGCTGCGCTTAATCTGGGGCTAAAAAATTTAGGTTTTGAGGAAAGGTATCTGCCATTTGCGGAATTTGCCAAGATTAAGGAGTTTACAAAAGGAAAATTAAATTTAATTCCAACCCATGGTATCATTGAAGATAAAAGACAGGTTAAAGATAATCAGGAGATTATAAAGCTGCGCAAAGCCACCCGGATTACTGCTTTGGCTTTAGAACATATTAAGCAGTTTATTGTTCCGGGTGTCAAAGAGGTAGAGATTGTCGCAGAGCTTGAGCGTTTTATAAGGTACCAGGGAGCCAGGGCTTCGGCTTTTGATATTATTGTGGCTTCGGGGCCTAACTCTAGCCAGCCGCACCATCTTTCCGGTGAAAGAAAGCTTAAAAATAATGAGCCGGTGCTAATTGACTTGGGAGTCGACTACCAGGGATACAAATCTGACTTGACAAGGGTTTTGTTTTTGGGTAAAATAAATACTCTTGTGCGTAAGGTTTATGGTATTGTTCTTAAAGCTCAGGAATTAGCGATTAAAAGAATCCGGCCTGGCGCTGAAATGGCTGAAATTGATAGAGTTGCACGAGAATACATCGCTGCGCAAGGCTATGCTGGGTGCTTTACGCATAACTTGGGCCATGGTTTTGGTTTAGAGGTACATGAAGCTCCTCATCTATCCGGACAAGAAGCCAGCGCAATTAAGCCGGGTATGACTTTTACGGTGGAGCCGGGGATATATTTGCCGGGTAAATTTGGCATAAGAATTGAGGATATGGTTTTAATAACGACTAAAGGAACTGAGGTGATTAGTGGCGCTGTCCATAAATGAAATTAAATCCGGGGTAACGATATTAGTCGAGGATGAAGTTTATATGTGCATTGACGCTCAACATGTAAAACCCGGTAAAGGCGCGGCTTTTGTGCGGGCCAGGTTGCGCAACTTAAAGAATGATAACATTCAGGAAAAGACCTTTCGCGGTGAAGAAAAGATAGCGGAAGCTTATATTGAGGAACGTAAATTACAGTATCAGTATTCTAGTGGTGGGATGTTTCATTTTATGGATACGGATAATTTCGAAGAGATTGCTATCACTCAAGATATTATTGCGGATAAGGCTAAACTTTTAAAAGATAACCTGGAGGTTATGGGGTATTTCTATAAAGGTGTTAGCTTATTTGTTAATTTACCTAATTTTATTGAATTTACCATTGTGGAAACTGAGCCAGGGTTTAAAGGTGATTCATCTAAGAGCGGAAATAAGCCGGCCACCGTGGATACTGGAGCAACTATTGGCGTCCCTTTATTTATTAATGTCGGGGATAAGATTAAGGTAGATACGCGTACCGGTGGTACCTATGTTGAGAGAATCAACTAAAGGGAGGGTGTTGTGAATATTAAAGAAATTAAAGAAATGATTAATTTGATGAATGAAAACGGCCTTACTGAGCTGGAGGTGGAGAAGGATGATATGCGTATCCGGCTTAAAAAGACAGCTAATGGGGTCGAAGGATTTGAGTCTTCGGTAGGCTATCCGGCTGGAGGTGTTGCAGCGGTAGGCGCAAAAGCGCAAAGTGTTCAGCAGCCAGAAGAGAAAATTGTAATTAAGACAGTAGAGATTAAATCTCCGATGGTGGGTACTTTTTACCGCGCGCCTAATCCGGAAGCTCCTTCTTATGTTGAAGTTGGACAGACGATCGAACCCGGCCAGGTAATCTGTATTATTGAGGCGATGAAATTAATGAATGAAATAAAATCAGAGATTAGAGGAAAAATCCTGGAAATACTAGTCGATAATGCTGAACCAGTAGAGTTTGGCCAGTCATTATTTCTTATTGACCCCCTTTAAATTATAAAAGATGTTCTCTAAAATTCTCATTGCTAATCGAGGCGAAATCGCCTTAAGAATAATTCGCGCCTGTCATGAAATGGGCATTCGTACCGTGGCGGTCTATTCTCAGGCCGACCGCAACAGTTTGCATGTGCGTTTTGCTGATGAAGCAATTTGCATTGGCCAGGCATCCGCTACGAATAGTTATTTAAATATTCCCGCCATTATCAGCGCTGCCGAAATCACTGATGTTGAAGCGATTCATCCGGGTTATGGATTTTTGGCGGAAAACGCGCATTTTGCCGAAATATGCGAATCTTGTAAAATTACTTTTATTGGCCCGACTCCGGAGAATATGCGTCTGATGGGTGATAAAATGGCGGCGCGCACGACGATGCAAAAAGCCGGACTGCCGATCGTTCCCGGAAGCCGCTCAATTATTAAGCATAAGGAAGAGGCGCTTTCGACCGCTAAATTAATCGGTTACCCGGTGATTATCAAGGCGGCTGCTGGCGGTGGTGGTAAAGGAATGCGTATCTGTCATAATGATTTAACCCTTGTTTCCAGCCTGCTCACCGCTCAAACTGAAGCCGAAGCAAATTTTGGTAATTCTAGCGTTTATATTGAGAAATATATTGAAAGGCCGCGTCATATTGAAGTGCAGATTATCGCGGATCGCTCCGGACATATCGTCCAGCTTGGTGAAAGAGATTGTAGTATTCAGCGTAGGCATCAGAAGCTTTTGGAAGAATCACCTTCTGCGGTGGTTGACAGTAAGATGCGCCGTAAATTAACGGAAATGGTTTTAAAGGGAATGAAATCCATTAATTACCTTAGT
>JAPLMA010000075.1 GCA_026387255.1 Candidatus Omnitrophota bacterium
ATTAAAACTCAATCTTTTTCCGGTAGTCCCGGATATGGAAGAAAAGATGGCCTCTATCTTACAGGAGGCGGTGAATGGCCGCGCCAGTATTGTTGAGATTGCTTATGGGACAGCCGCGGAGAGCGTAAAGAAGCGCATCCTTAATTTTTTAAATAAAAAAGAGAACCGACAACTTTATTCCAGGTTAGAGAAAACCGATAAAGGTTGGGGAAGAATTTATCTACATTTTAGGTGGAAGTAAAATACGTTATGAAAAAGAATAATCTGATTGATGAATTTTATTCATTGGTGCAGGTGGATGACCTCGATGGCCATTACGCCAAGGATATAAAAGATAATGATTATTTCGGTATGCCTCTGGAGGCAATTGTTAAAGCGGAAAAAAGATTGCGTTCAAAGAGCGAACGTTGTATTGCTTATTTTTCGATGGAGTATGGCTTGGCGACCAGCTGTTATAATAAATTATCCAGTCAATTACCGCTTAATCCTTTGAATGAAGTTCCTGAAAATGCGGTTTTTTCAAATTTTCGCGTGGCGGATTATTTTTTTGCTTTACATCAGGACAATATTATTGATTTGCCGATTTACAGCGGAGGCCTGGGTGTTTTAGCCGGGGATACGGTCAAGACTATGGCGGACTACAAACTTCCGGCGGCGGCTATCGGAATACTTTGGAGCTCAGGCTATTTTAGGCAAAAGTTCTGGTTTAAATATGGCCAGGCTCCTGAGAAAATGCATTGGGACCCGTATACTTATCCAGGATTAATCCCTTTAAAAAACAGAATTAAGGTTTCTTTAAAATCCGAAGATGTTTATATTAGGTTGTGGAAATATTATGTTTATAGCCATCAACATGATGCGGTTGTGCCTTTGATATTGTTAGATTCGAATATCGAGCCCAATAGCCAGAGCGCCAGGAATTTGACGGATCAACTTTACCGTAGTGATAATATATATTTAAAGTTATTACAGAGGGTGATGCTGGGTTTTGGAGGGATAGGCGCTTTAAATGATTTAGGTTATAATATTGATATTTATCATCTAAATGAGGGGCACGCGGTGTTTGCTTTTATTGCCAAGGCCAGGGGCATGAGTAAAGATGAACTGGAAAATTTAAAAAGTAAATTTGTTTATACTTGCCATACTCCGGTTGAGGCTGGCCATGACCGGTTCTTTTTTGATGACTTGAATAAGGTGCTTAAGCCAGAGGACACCGAGATTATCGAAAAATTCGGGAAAGAGCATTCGGGGCTGGCTAATCTTACGTTGCTTTCGATGAATGTTTCTTCTGCGATAAACGCAGTTTCTCATAATCATCAAAAAGTAATGCATATTCAATTTCCTAATTATAAAGATCAAATACAATATGTTACTAATGGCGTGCATCCGTATACCTGGATGTCACAGGGGTTTGGCGAGCTTTTTAATAAATTTCCGGCAACTTTTCCTGATTTTAAGATCAATCCGATGATTTTATCCAAGGCTTCAGAGCTTAAGGCGGATGCTGATTTTCGCGCGCAGTTATGGCAGGCGCATCAATCAAACAAAACTGATTTGTGTAAATTCTTAGAGAAATGGAAGTTGGATAAAAATCTCTTTACTATTTGCTGGGCCAGGAGAATGGCGGC
>JAPLMA010000096.1 GCA_026387255.1 Candidatus Omnitrophota bacterium
CACCAATGCGGTAATAGTGGAAATATTAAAAGTGCCTAACTTGTCTCCCCCGGTTCCGCAGGTATCCAGGATATTAGGTTTATCGACGATAATCGGCTCAACATATTCAAGCATCACATTTACCGCCGCAGTTAATTCTGCAACTGTCTCGCCCTTATCACTTAGAGAGGTTAGAAAAACGACAATATCGGCAGTACCCACCGCGCCGCTTAAGATCTCCCGCATTACCTGTTGCATCTGCAATGGGTCAAGGTCTTTCTTATTCAGTAACTGCTTAATTAATTCTTTAATCATTTAAGCTTGATAAAATTATCCAGGATTGCTTTGCCACTTTTAGTCAATATAGATTCCGGGTGAAACTGCACACCCCAAAGAGGATATTCTTTATGTTTTAACCCCATAATTTCAAATTCACTGGTCCAGGCGGTTATCTCCAGGCAAGACGGCAGGCTCTTTTTCTCCACCAATAAAGAATGATAACGCGTGGCCAAAAATGGATTAGGAATGTTTTTAAAAATATCTTTTTTATGATGATAAATTTTAGAGGTCTTGCCATGCATCAGGCGCTTAGCTTGTACGATTTTACCCCCGAAACAATAACCGATTGCCTGATGCCCAAGACAAACCCCAAACATAGGAATTTTTCCGCAAAACTCTTTTATCACTGCGCAAGAAATACCCGCATCCTCCGGCCTGCCTGGCCCCGGAGAAATCACTATTTTCTGCGGATTAAGTTTTTTAATATCCTTAATGCTTAGCGCGTCATTTCGATAAACCGAAACCCGCTGCCCTAATTCTCCTAAATACTGCACCAGGTTATAAGTAAAGGAATCATAATTATCGATCATTAAAATCATTCTTTTTCTCTCCAAACTTTAGCGCCCAAATTAATCAACTTCTCTTCGATAAATTCATATCCCCGCTCTAAATGATAAATTCTAGAAATTGATGTCACCCCACGCGCAGCTAAACCGGCTAAAACTAAACCGGCAGAAGCACGCAGGTCGCTGGCCATAACCGGAGCGCCGGATAAACTCTTGATTCCCTCAACAATAGCATGCGGCCCCTCTCTTTGAATATGCGCGCCCATACGATTAAGCTCGGCCACATGCATAAACCTGTCCGGATAAATTTTTTCGGTAATTACGCTAATGCCGCCGGTAACTGACATCAAACTCATCATCTGCGCCTGCATATCAGTCGGAAATCCAGGATAAGGAAGTGTAGTAATATTTACCGACCTTAATTTTTTATTGCCTTTAACCCTAAGCGCTCCCTCAACACGCTCAAGATGAGCGCCAGCTTCACCTAATTTATCAATCAAGGCTCCCAAGTGCTGATAGCGCACGTTCTTAATTAATACATCTCCGCCGGTAATCAGGGCAGCTAAAATTAATGTTCCCGCTTCGATACGATCGCCAATTATGGAATGCGTTGCACCATGCAGGTGCTTTACTCCCTCAATTTCAATTACCGGCGTACCATGGCCTTTAATTTTTGCGCCCAGCTTAATTAAAAACTCTGCCAAATCTACCACTTCCGGCTCGCAGGCCGCAGATTCAATGATCGTCTTACCGCAGGCCAATACCGCAGCCATCATTACATTATCCGTAGCTAAAACGGATGAGCCATAAACTCCTCCCAAATAGATATAAGCACCGCGCAATTTATTTGTTTTAGCCAGCACATAACCTGAATCAATACTAATATCAGCGCCCAAAGCCCGCATACCTTTAAGGTGCAGATCAACCGGCCGCACGCCAATCACGCAGCCTCCCGGAAGAGAAACTTTGGCTTTTTTCAATTTACCGAGTAACGGACCCAAAACACAAAATGAAGCACGCATGGTGGAAACTAATTTATATTCGGCAATATAATTTAGAGCTTTACCGGCAGTAACGCTAACCCTGCCTTTATCAAACTCCGCAATTTTACCTAAAGCACGTAAGATCTTCAGCATGCTATGGGTATCGCGCAAATTTGGTACACCTTTAATTACACAGGGTTCATCCGTAAGCAAGGTCGCCGCCAAAATCGGCAACACCGCGTTTTTTGCTCCGGAAACTGTAACCTCACCTTTTAATTTTACTCCGCCTTCAATAATCAATTTATCCATAATTTTGATTCCAAACCCTAAACACTAAACCCGAAATTCTAAACAAATCCTAAATCCGAAACTTAAAAAAATGCCTGTTTTCGAGTTTATAGTTTCGGGTTTGTTTAGAGTTTAGGATTTAGGATTTCGGATTTAGATCTCCCCGCTACCATCACTCTTTCTATATTATTATAATCCTTAATTATTTCTATTACCTTAAAATTCTTTGATTTCCTTAGAATATCTTCTATGGCGCTACGCTGGCCCAAACCCATCTCCAGAATTAAAAAACCGTCCTCTTTCAAGTAGCCGGCTGCTTGGCTAATTATGCGCCGATAAAAATCGGTGCCATCAATACCTGCCTCTAAAGCTAAAACCGGCTCAAAAAATATCTCCTTGGCCAAACCGCAAAACTCTTGCTTAGCGATATAGGGTGGATTACTGATAATTAAATCAAATTCTTTTTGATCTTTTTCCAGAGCGCCAAAAATATCTCCCCACAAAAATTTAACTTTTACTTTATGTAAATCAGCATTCTCTTTGGCTAATTGCAAGGCCGCCCAAGATACATCCGTCGCCCAAATCAGTGCCTGCGGCAATAATTTAGCCAAACAGACGGCAATACAACCAGAACCGGTGCCCAAGTCAAGAATTTTTAGCTGGTTAGTTTTACCAGTTGATTTTAATTTCTCTAGCGCGCTGCTAATCAAGATCTCTGTTTCCGGACGGGGAATCAACGCACGCTTATCCACCTTAAACTCATACCCCATGAATTCGGTTGATCCTAAAATATACTGCAGCGGTTCACCAATAATCCTGCGTTTTAATATCGCAGATACCTGAACGGATTTATTTCTATCTAAGCAAACGTCCTTATTCAGATATAGAGACAGCCGGTCGCAATTTAAAACATGGGTTAAGACTAACTCCGCTTCTGTCACCTGGCTCTTCCTTTCCTGGACATTCCCTAAAATTTAATTCTCCGTCGGAACCGTAGCGGAGGTTTAAACCTCCGCTACGGTCTGGGGAGGGCTTAAGCCTCTGATTCTGCTTTTAATAAAGCCTCAAAAAGCTCATCCATTTGCCCCTCTAAAATCCCCTCTAATTGATGTGAAGTAAAATTAATCCGATGATCTGTAACTCGGCGATCCGGAAAATTATAAGTACGGATTTTTTCGCTACGGTCTCCAGTGCCAATTTGGGTTTTTCTGGCACTCGATAATCTTTTTGCTTCGGTCTCGATTTTTACCTCTAAAATCCGGGCGCGTAAAACTCTCATCGCCTTAGCCCGGTTCTTAATCTGTGAACGCTCATCCTGACAAGCAACTACCGTGCCGGTAGGAATATGGGTAATCCTTACGGCAGAGTCGGTCTTCTGCATATGCTGGCCACCCGGGCCGCTTGAACGGTAAGTATCAATTCTTAAATCTTTTGGCTCAATAACTAAATCAATCTCTTCCGGCTCAACTAATACGGCCACCGTAACCGTAGAGGTGTGAATACGGCCTTGCGACTCAGTCGTCGGGACCCGCTGCACGCGATGCACGCCGCTTTCAAATTTCAAACAACGAAAAGAATCCTTGCCCTTGACGCTAAAAACTATCTCTTTAATCCCGCCGGCTTCATTAACGCTAGAGTACATCGGTTCAATTATCCAGTTTTTGTTATCCGCATACTTAGAATACATACGATAGAGTACCGCCGCAAAAAGCCCTGCCTCATCCCCTCCGGTGCCCTGCCGGATTTCCACAATACAATCACGCCCGGCATCCTTATCTGCTGGAGCCAGAATTTTATCTAACTTCTGATGGAGAGCAGTCTTTTTCTCCGCTAAGGCCTTTTGCTCTAGTTGTACTAATTCTAGAAAATCCTGTTCATGCTTACCTGAAATCACCATCTCAAGATCAGCAATTTCTTTAAGCAAATGCTTATATTCCCGATACAAGGAAACCACAAGCTTTATGTCCGAAAGTTCTTTAGCCAACTTATTATACAGCGCCCGATCAGTAATCTGCTCCTGACTTCCCAGTAGCTGTTCTAGCTCCTGATAGCGGAGGATTAATTTTTCTAATTGTTCATACATACTTTAAATGAGCGCTTATTTCTTGGCGTACTTTTTCACAAACTTATCCACGCGACCGGCAGAATCCACTAACTTTTGTTTCCCAGTAAAAAATGGGTGGCATTTTGAACAAATCTCAACCCGGATACTCGGCTTAGTGGAACGGGTGTGCACCGTTTCACCGCAAGCGCAAACAATCGTACTCTCTTTGTAATTAGGATGAATTTTCTCTTTCATTTGGTTCCTCCCATAAGGTTATTTCTGATTCATGCTGTTTAAAAACTCTTCGTTATTCTTGGTCTTAGACAATTTTTCAATTAACAGTTCCATCGCTTCCACATTATTCAGCTCATTTAAGACTTTTCTTAAAATCCAGGTCTTGCTCAACACATCTGATTTAACCAGCAGCTCTTCATGACGTGTATTTGAGCGCTTAATATCAATGGCCGGATAAATCCTGCGCTGGAAAAGATTACGATCCAGTTGAGTTTCCATATTGCCGGTTCCTTTGAATTCTTCAAAAATAACTTCATCCATGCGGCTTCCCGTATCAACTAAAGCCGTAGCAATAATCGTCAAGCTTCCACCTTCATCTACCGCCCGCGCCGCTCCAAAGAACCGCTTAGGTTTCTGCAAGGCATTAGAATCAATACCACCGGAGAGAACCTTGCCGCTATGCGGAACCACGGAGTTATAGGCTCTCGCTAAACGCGTAATACTATCCAAAAGCACAACCACATCACGTTTATGCTCAACCAGGCGCTTAGCCTTTTCTAAAACTATCTCGGCAACCTGCACGTGGCGTTCTGGCGGCTCATCAAAAGTAGATGAAATTACCTCACCTTTAACATTACGCTGCATATCCGTAACTTCTTCCGGCCGTTCGTCGATCAATAGGACAATCAGAATTACATCCGGATTATTACTCGTAATGGCGTTGGCGATCTTCTGCAACAAAACAGTTTTACCGCTATATGGTTGAGCAACAATCAAGCCACGCTGGCCTTTACCGATCGGAGTGAGCAGGCCCATGATCCGCATAGATAACTCATCCGGCTTAGTCTCCATGTTAAACGGCTCACGCGGATAAACCGGAGTAAGATTGTCAAAAAGCACCTTTTCTTTTACCTCCTCGGGATTCTCAAAATTTACCGCCTCCACTTTAAGTAAAGCAAAATATTTTTCACCTTCCTTGGGCGGGCGAATCTGACCGCTAACCGTATCCCCCGT
>JAPLMA010000073.1 GCA_026387255.1 Candidatus Omnitrophota bacterium
CAGGGTAGGGGTAGAGGTGCCTAATCTGCAGAGTACTTTAGTTTGCATTAGAGATTTACTTACTTCTGCGGAGTATCATAAACAGAAATCGCCTTTGACGATAGCTTTAGGTAAGGATATCACCGGTCGGAGTGTATTTGGCGATTTAGATGATATGCCGCATCTGTTGATTGCCGGAACTACCGGTAGCGGTAAAACTGTCTGCGTGAATACCTGTATTTTGTCGTTGCTTTTCCGGGGGTCTCCGAATGATTTAAAATTTTTAATGATTGATCCTAAAATGGTGGAACTAATGCCTTTTAATGGTCTGCCGCATCTTTTATGCCCGGTAGTTACAGACGCTAAGAAGGCAGCCGTTGCCCTTAACTGGGTGGTTTCCGAGATGGAGTCTCGTTACGTACTTTTATCTAAAGCCGGAGCCAGGAATATTGAGGCTTATAATGAAAAGCAGGAGAAGATTCCTTATATCATCGTTATTGTAGATGAATTTGCGGATTTAATGAGTGTGGCACGTGATCAGATTGA
Organism: Candidatus Omnitrophota bacterium; assembly: GCA_026387255.1. Classification (GTDB taxonomy): domain Bacteria; phylum Omnitrophota; class Gorgyraeia; order Gygaellales; family Profunditerraquicolaceae; genus UBA6249. Next base: position 526 of record JAPLMA010000073.1, read on the forward strand.
GAATGCGATTACGCGTTTAGCGCAGCTATCGCGGGCAGTAGGCATACATTTGATTTTAGCTACGCAGCGGCCAAGCGTGGATGTAATTACCGGAGTAATTAAAGCAAATTTACCGGCGCGGGTATCTTTTAAAGTCGCTTCTAAAGTTGATTCACGAACAGTGCTGGATAGTAATGGCGCAGAGGCTTTATTAGGTAAGGGGGACATGTTATTTTTGCAACCGGGAAAAGAAGATCTAGTGCGTATTCAGGGAGCTTTGGTTAAAGATGCCGAGATTGAACGAGTGGTAGAATTTATCCGAGCTCAAGGCGAGCCGGTTTATGATGATCAAATTCTTAAGGAGCAGCAGAAAAACAGTTTAGCCAACGGCGATAAGGACGAGCTTTATGATGAAGCGGTGCGCGTGATTATGGAAAGTAACCAGGCTTCGGTTTCTATATTGCAGAGGCGTATGCGTTTAGGGTATACGCGGGCTGCGCGAATTATTGACATGATGGAGCTGGAAGGATTAGTTGGGCAGTTTGAAGGAAGTAAGCCGCGTAGGATTTTGGTTGATCGGGAAGCCTGGCTCAGGGAACTGACCGGTGGCAAAGAGTTGAATAAAAGGGAAGGTGCGTGATGAATATCGAGACAGCCGGTTCCCGGCTAAAGAAAATCCGTCAGGAGAGAGGCTTAGGCTTAGAGGATGTCCAGAAGAAAACAAAAGTTCATCTTAACGTTTTGCGGGCAATTGAGGGTGATAGTATTTCGAATTTAAGCCCGATCTATCTTAAAGGTTTCATTAAGATTTATTGTAGCTATCTGGGTCTGGAGGCTAAAGATTTTATCGGCCCCAGTGAACAGCGCCAGATTCCGGCTTTAAATGCTACCGTGGGTAGGCCCATCGGAACGCGGATGGAAAAGAAAGCTTCTTTCATTAAAGATGCCTCTATTAAGCTAAGCACGATTACGCCCTTGATTAACTTAAAGAAAATAATTATATTCGCAGCGATTGTGGTAATGTTTATATTCTTAGGGATTAATTTAATTAGGTTTATTTATGCGCGGCCTAAGAGCCGGTTAGAAAGAGTTAAAATTTCAATGCCTGCTTCTGCGCCTAAAGTTCATGCTGGGCAAACTAAAATTAATAATCTGACCGGCGGGTTTACTTTAGGTATATTTGCGCGTGGTAAATCCTGGATTTCAGTTAAAGTTGATGGGAAGGTTCTTTTTCATGGCGTGCTTGCCCGCGGCCGAACTGAAACCTGGCAGGCGCGCGAAAAAGTGGAATTGTCTCTGGGGGATGCCGGAGCAGTAGAATTGCAGGTTAATGATCAGCGTTTTACTAATCTTGGCCGGCACGGACAGTCTTTAAAGAATATCGTGATTAATAAAGAAGGCTTGAAAATCTCCAGATGAAACAAAAAATAGGCATATTAAACTTAGGTTGTCCGAGAAACCTAGTGGATGCTGAAGGCCTTGCCGGGCGCCTCGATTTTAAAGATTATTCCATTGTTGATGACATCGCTCAAGCAGGCGTAGTTTTAGTGAATACCTGTGCCTTTATCCAAGAGGCAAAGCGGGAATCTATTGATGCAATTTTGGATCTGGTTCAGCTAAAAAAACAAGGCAAACTTAAAAAAATAATTGTTTACGGTTGCCTGGCGCAGCGTTATAAAAATTTAGCTAAAGATTTACCGGAAGTAGACGCTTTTGTGGGGAGATTGGGGTTAAACCATGAATCAACCCATTCGACTGGCTCAGGGTTGATGGTGAGCGAAGTCGAACCATCAAAAAGGTTTGCTTTAACCCCTAAACACTACGCTTACTTAAAAATTTGCGAAGGCTGTGTAAATCAGTGTAGTTACTGCGTAATCCCCAAGATTAAAGGCCGGCTGGAGAGCCTGGATGAGCAAACCATAATCCGGAAAGTTAAGCGTTTTAATCGCCAGAAGATTTCAGAGTTAAACATTATTGGCCAGGATATTACCGGTTTTGGCATAGATACTTGCGGCGAAAGCCAGTTACCTGGGCTTTTACGGAAGATAATTAGCCAGGCACCGGATATCGGATGGATTCGTCTTTTATATTTGAATCCGCAGCGGATTACTTCTGAGCTGCTGGAGTTGATGGCTTCTTCGGCCCAGATATGTAAATATATTGATTTACCCATTCAGCATATTAATAATCGCATCCTAAAGTTGATGCATCGGGCGATTACTAAAGAAGAGATTATTGCTTTAATCAAAAAAATCAGGAAAATTATTCCGGGCGTTTATTTACGGACCTCCTTAATCGTAGGTTTTCCGTCAGAGACAGAAAAAGAATTTAATGAGTTGTTGGAATTTATTCAAGAGGCGAAATTTGACCGGCTGGGAGCTTTTATTTATTCCCGGGAAGAAGGCACTCCCGCATTTAATTTTAAGGGGCAAATCCCTCAACGGTTAAAACAAAAGCGGTTTGATAAAATTATGTCCGCGCAGCGTCAAATAGCTGCCGGTGAAAATGCCAAGTTTTTGAACAAAACTATCTCTGTTTTGGTTGAGGAAAAACAGGATGGTGCGTATATTGGGCGTAGTCAGGGTGATGCTCCGGAAGTAGATGGAGTGGTGTATATAAATACCAGGCAGTTGTTAAAAATAGGTAAATTTGAACAGGTGAGAATTACAGATACTTTAGAATATGACTTAGTTGGGGAGGTCAAATCATGAATCTTGCTAATCGGTTGACGATATCGAGAATTTTATTAACTTTTGTGTTTATGTTTTTTTTGTTTTGTAACGGGCTTTGGCCTAAGGCGGTTAGTTTAGTGGTTTTCATCTTGGCCGCATTAAGCGATTATTTTGATGGTATGATCGCGCAGCGCATGAATATGGTGACGGATTTTGGCAGATTGATGGATCCGATCGCTGATAAAATTTTAGTTTTGGCGGCTTTCGCGGCATTCGTGCAATTGCAGTTAATTGATGCCTGGATGTTTGTAATTATTGTTTCCCGGGAAATTTTAATCACTTCGATGCGCCTGTTTGCTCTGAATAAAGGTAAGGTGCTTTCTGCGGAACGTGCCGGTAAGCATAAGACAGTTTTACAGATGGTGGTTATTTTTACAATTTTAGGTTTTATTTTGTTTAAGGAAATTGTGTTAAAATATTATACTTGGAATCCTGCTTGGGAAAAGGTCTTTCGCCAGGGGATATTTTTCCTGATGTTGGTAACCGTAGGATTAACTCTTTATTCTGGGTTATCATATCTTTGGGGCAACCGTAAAGTAATTACTCGCTTATGAAATTACAAAGAGTTGGTGACTTTTTAGTTAAAGCCACCAGCACTGTTTTTTTTATCGGCTATTTACCATTGGTACCCGGTACTTTTGGTAGTATTTTTGGGGTGGGGTTATTTTATTTACTTAAGGGCGCAACTAGCGTAACCTATTTTTTATTTATTTTTGGTATAATTGCTTTAGGGTTAATTGCTAGTGGCCGGACAGAAAGATTATTAAATAAAAAGGATCCGAGCTGTATTGTTATTGATGAAGTGGCAGGCATGTTACTCGCGCTTAGTTTTATGCCTTATGATTTTAAGATAATTCTTCTGAGCTTTTTGATCTTTCGTATTCTGGATACACTTAAACCATTTCCAGCTGGGAGATTGCAGCATTGGCGTGGTTCTGTCGGAGTTTTGGCTGATGATTTAATTGCCGGTATTTATACGAATATTGTGCTACAAGTTATCTTAAAATTAACTTATTAAACAAGGGGACGGTTCTCTTTTTTAAGAGAACCGTCCCCTTGTTTTTAGTCCCTTTTTTATTAAACGCAATGCTTCTTGAGTTGATTTCTTGCGGATATTTTCTCGATTACCTGAGAAATTAAATTTGCGGCAGATATTTTTGTTTCTTCCGGATAAGCAGATATAAACTGTTCCTATGGATTTGGTAGTAGTTGCTCCAGTGGGGCCGGCAATTCCGGTGATACTGATGCCAAAGTCAGTATGCGTTTTTTTTCGGATGTTTTTAGCCATTAATATGGCAATTTGGCGGGAAACTGCGCCATATCTGGTAATCTCTTTTGCGGGTATATTTAGAACCATTTCTTTAGATTTATTACTATAGGTAACTACACCTAAAATAAAATAACTTGAAGATCCTGATAAACTAGTTAAAAGGCTGCAAAGCTCTCCTCCGGTGCAGGACTCGGCAACAGAAATGGTTTTTACCTGGTTGATTAGCTGAGTATGGATTTGTTGGGTTATTTTCTTAAGCATGGTTGGTATTATACCTGTTTTTAAATATATTGACAAGTCTAGTTTCTCTGCTAGAATACTAACAATTAATCTTTAGGGCAAGGTGTAAATCCTTACCGGCGGTTTAGCCCGCGAGTCAGCCATTGATTTATTGGTAGACAGATTTGGTGAAATTCCAGAGCCGATGGTGATAGTCCAGATGAGAGAAGATTAAAATTAATATGCCCGAAGATTTTGTTTCGGGTTTTTTATTTTTAGATATAGGGGGCAAAGAGAGTGTTTAATTCGATTCCAGAAATTTTAGAAGATTTAAAAGCCGGGTTAATGGTCATTGTCGTTGACGATGAAGATCGTGAGAACGAGGGTGATTTAGTGATGGCCGCATCAAGCGTTAAATCCGCAGACATTAACTTTATGGCTAAATTTGGCCGGGGCCTGATTTGTGTTCCGATGGAGGAGGAGAGGTTGCGTTTTCTGGAGCTTGATCCTATGCTTAAGAATACCTTGCAAGCTGGCAACGAAGATCCTTTTAAAACTGCCTGGATGATTTCTGTGGATGCCGCTAAAGGGGTGAGTACCGGTATCTCTGCGGCAGATCGGTCCAGAACAATTGAAGTTTTAATTAATGCGCAAACCAAGCCGGAAGACCTAGTGCGTCCGGGACACATTTTTCCTTTGCGTTCGCGCCGTGGCGGAGTTTTGGTTAGGGCAGGGCATACTGAAGCTAGCCTGGATTTGATGCGTTTGGCCGGGCTTTATCCGGCAGGAGTAATTTGCGAAATTATGAATGATGATGGTTCGATGGCCCGCCTGAAGCAGCTTTTGGAGTTTGCGCGTAAGCATGGTTTAAAGATTTGTACGATTGCCAGCTTGATTGAATATCGCCGCAAGAGAGAGAAGCTGGTCGAGGCAATTGTGCAGACCAAATTGCCCACGAAATTTGGTGAGTTTAAGTTAATTGTTTATCGCGATCAAACCAATAATCAGACGCACATTGCTTTGTGCATGGGAAGTTGGTCACTTGAATCAATATTGGTACGCGTGCATTCAGAATGTTTAACCGGGGATGTTTTTGGTTCATTACGCTGTGACTGCGGAAGGCAATTAGAGAAGGCGATGCAGATTATCGGCCGGGAGAAAAAAGGCGTGATTCTTTATATGCATCAAGAAGGCCGCGGTATCGGGTTAGTTGAGAAGCTGCGTGCCTATAATCTCCAGGATCATGGGATGGATACGGTAGAGGCCAATGAGGCATTGGGGCATAAGGCGGATTTACGCGATTACGGCATTGGCGCCCAGATTCTTGTAGATTTGGGGATTAAACAGATCAGGTTGTTAACTAATAATCCGCGTAAGATTGTCGGTTTGGAAGGTTATGGTTTAAAGGTTTCACAGCGGATACCTTTAGAGATTGAGCCGACCTTGCAGAATTATAAATACCTTAAAACAAAAAAAGAAAAGATGGGGCATCAGCTGGAGATTTAAAAAACTATTGGAAAATATTATAAATACGTCATTCTGATGGAGCGACGCGACCGAAGAATCTATCTTTTAGATTCTTCGCCCCTGCGGGGGTCAGAATGACAAAGTAGGAGGGAATTATGGTTAAAGTGATTGAAGGCAAGTTGTTAGCAAAAGGCATGAGTTTTGGCTTAGTGGCTTCGCGATTTAATGATTTTATGACTAAGGATTTAGTCAGTGGCTGTATTGATACCTTAGTCAGGCATGGCGCAGAAGATAAAGATATCACATTAGCTTGGGTCCCTGGGGCATTCGAAATTCCCCTGGTTGCCCAGAAAATGGCTAAGGCTAAATTATTTGACGCCTTGATTTGCTTAGGTACGATTATTCGGGGAACAACTCCGCATTTTGATTATATTGCTGCTGAAGTATCTAAGGGGGTAGCTAAGGTTTCATTGGATAGCGGCCTACCGGTTATCTTTGGTGTAATTACTGCGGATAGTATTGAGCAGGCAATAGAACGCGCAGGCTCCAAGGATGGCAATAAAGGTAAGGATGCGGCTCTTTCTGCTATTGAGATGATTAATTTAACGGGACAGTTGAAATAATCATGCGCAAACGGACTAAAGCACGTGAATATGTATTGCAGATGCTCTATCAAGTCGATATTACCCAGGGTAATTGGCAGGAAGTTTTAGAAAATTTCTGCGTAAGTAACGACCGCCAAGATTTGTCGGGTGAGCTTAAAGATTTTTCCTCCCAGCTGTTGTCGGGCGTGGTTAATCATCTGCAAGAGATTGATAAAAAAATTAGTAAATATGCTGCGAATTGGCAGCTTGAGCGCATGGCATTTGTCGATCGCAAT
>JAPLMA010000091.1 GCA_026387255.1 Candidatus Omnitrophota bacterium
GCTTTAAAGGCTTGTCCTCAGAGAAGAGGGGTGTGTTTGCAGGTGCGTACGATGACACCGAAAAAACCAAACTCGGCTTTGAGAAAGATTGCCAGGGTTAGGCTAACTACGGGCTTAGAAGTTACCGCTTATATTCCCGGAGAAGGACATAATCTTCAGGAGCACTCGATTGTTTTAGTCAGGGGTGGCAGGGTTAAGGATTTGCCGGGTGTGCGTTATCATATTGTGAGAGGAACATTGGATGCTTCCGGGGTTAATGCCCGCAGAAGATCACGTTCAAAGTACGGAGCAAAGAAACCAAAGGATAAATAATGAGAAGAAGAAAAGCACAGGAAAAAGTTATATTAGCGGATCCTAAATATAACAGTAAAATAATCGCCAAGTTTATGAATATGGTGATGTATGATGGTAAAAAAGCGATTGCCGAAAAATTGGTTTATTGCGCTTTTGATATTGTGTTGAAGAATTTAAATGAACAGGATATTTTAAAGGTATTTTATCGGGCATTGGATAATGCCCGGCCGCGCTTAGAGGTGAAACCGCGCCGGGTTGGCGGAGCTACTTATCAGGTGCCCATCGAAGTTCGGCAGGAACGTGGAACTTCTATTGCGCTACGCTGGATTAGGGATTTTGCTCAGAATAGAAAAGGTAAACCGATGCAGGAAAAGCTAGCGGATGAAATTATTGCTGCTTATAAAGGCGAAGGTTCGGCAATTAAAAAGAGGGATGATACGCATAAGATGGCTGAGTCTAATAAAGCCTATGCGCATTTCCGTTGGTAATTTATGAGAAAGATACCGCTAGAAAAAATTAGGAATATTGGAATTATTGCGCATATTGACGCTGGGAAAACTACGACTAGCGAGCGCGTTTTGTTTTATACGGGGAAAAATTATAAAATAGGTGAGGTGCATGATGGCGCCGCGACCATGGATTGGATGGTTCAGGAGCAGGAAAGAGGCATCACCATTACCGCCGCGGCTACCACTTGTATCTGGAAAGATATCACGATTAATTTAATTGATACTCCGGGCCATGTGGATTTTACGATCGAAGTAGAAAGATCATTAAAAGTATTAGACGGAGCAGTAGTTGTTTTTTGCGGAGTGGGAGGAGTAGAGCCGCAATCAGAAACTGTCTGGCGTCAGGCCGATCGTTATAATGTTCCGCGCATTGCTTTTGTGAATAAGATGGACCGCGTCGGTTCAGATTTTTTTGGAGTCGTAGCTCAGATGCATGAAAGATTGGGAGCTAATGTTGCCGCCATCCAACTTCCGGTAGGCGTGGAAGGTGGTTTTAATGGGGTTCTGGATCTGGTTGAGAAAAAGTTAATTCATTATAAAGATGATCTGGGAAAAGATTTTGAAGTGAAGGAAATTCCGGCAGATCGGGCGGCGGAGTTTGAAAAATATCGTTTAATTTTGATTGAGAAAGTCGCTGAAGCAGATGATGCAGTTATGGAAGATTATCTGGCGGGTAAAACGGTGGCTAATGAAAAATTGAAAGCAGCAATCCGCCGCGGGTGTATTGCCAATAAATTCGTTCCGGTACTTTGTGGCTCGGCTTTTAAGAATAAGGGGGTACAGCTAGTCTTGGATGCGGTAGTAGATTATCTTCCTTCTCCGCTGGATGTGCCACCGGTCAAAGGTATTAACCCGGATAGCGGTGAATTCCAAGAGGTTGCCGCGGATGATAATGCTCCTTTTACTGCTTTGTGTTTTAAGGTCGCTACGGATCCTTTTGTGGGGAAAATTTATTTTACGCGGATGTATTCTGGGATACTTACTTCCGGAACATATATTTATAATGCTACTAAACGAGAAAGAGAGCGTGTAACTAAGATTGTTAAAATGCATGCTAACCATCAGGAGGTAACCGATAGTATTGCCACCGGTGATATCGCGGCCCTGGTTGGCTTAAAGGACACTAAAACCGGCGATACTCTTTGTATGGAAAAAAATCCTATTCTTATTGAAGCAATGCGTTTTCCGGATCCGGTTATTCAGCAGGCCATTGAGCCTAAAAGTAAGGATGCCCAAGAAAAATTAGGCATGGCGATGCATAAA
>JAPLMA010000045.1 GCA_026387255.1 Candidatus Omnitrophota bacterium
AATGAGTGCTCATCCAAATGCGCCAGGCTATCCGCTTCTAAATACCTGGATTTATCCAAGAACAAATCTGCCAGCTGGCTATTAATTTCTAGATTACCTAAAGGAGTCTGCCAGATCCCCTGCGGCATAATGCTAAAAGTAGCTCCTTGGCCCGTATGATTCGGCCCTAAAAGAACCACCGTATCTTTAATCTTTATCCCGGAGATAGTAAGCGCGGCTATTTTTCCGGAATAGATATATCCAGCGTGCGGCACAATACACCCGAAACAATTATTCTTCTGCGCTGTTTTGTCCACAAAAGAAGCGATCATCTCCTTAAGGTCTTTAACCCCCGCGGGATAAAATTGCCCGGCTACAACTGGCTTACGTACACTAATTGGGCTCATCACAATCGTAAAGCTTGGATATAAAACCCCTACTTTTTATTAAATCTTCCGCGGTTGCCGGAAAATGAGCTTCAATAACCTTTAAGGTCTCCTTCTTTAGATACGGCTTAAGCAACGCAAAATCCATTGTTCCCGTCAAAGGCGCCAAATGATCCTGGCAGCCCAGGATATCATGTAAATGCACCCCAATTAAACTGTTCCCATAAAGATCCAGAAAATCCTTATGCTTAACAAAACCTAAGTTTTCCATTAACTGGGCATGGCCGGTATCATGCCAATAGTAAATTTGAGAATTACAAAATTTCTTAAGCATAACACCGATCTCAAAAATATCCGGAATCTCAGAATGATAAAAACGCGTCTCGACCCCTAAAAACACATTCTTTATTTTTGCGTAAGTATTTAATTCATCCAGGCTTTCTAAAACCTGTTTGAAGAAATCCGCTGCGCGGCTATTCCTTTGACGGATCATTTTTTCTTTTAACTTAATAAAATCTGTTTGATCCTTAAGGCCCTGGTCATAAAGATTAATCAACTGGCGGGTTAAATCCGGAATTCCAACTCTACCACAATGTAAAACCACCACCTTAGCTCCTAATCTTGCGGCAGTATCAATGGTGGATTTTGTATATTTAACCGCTAAAAAACGCTCTTGCTCATCTAAAGAAGCCAAGGAATAACAATCCGGTAAAGCCTGCTTAAGAGTGAGCCCATCCGGAATAGGACAATAATTATGCAGACTCTGGATACTGATTCCCAGCCTATGGGATTCCTTAACAATGCTCTCCATTAAATTAGAGCCAAGGTTAAAACTTAATTCAATGGATTTAAACCCAAGTTGATTTATTTCAAAGAGCAGTCCTGCTCCATCATTAAATCGATAAGCGTTCCAAGAAGTAGAGATTGCTAAAGTCATGCTTATTTTCTGATGGTCTTAGCTTTCTTTCTCTTGCGTTCGCTGGGTTTCTCATAATGTTTACGGTCACGCACTTCCCGTAAAATTCCTTCCTGCTCAATTTTTTTCTTAAAACGGCGCAAAGCAGATTCAAAAGATTCGTCTTTTTTTACTTCAACTTGAGTCAATATAATCATCTCCTTTCGTGTAGATTTTTAAGCTATTAATATACCATTTTTTTAAAAAAGTGTCAATAATTACGGGTAATTCCCCTCCCCTTATGGGAGGGGCTAGGGGTGGGGAATATGTTTAATTATTATTCTATTTCGAAGGAAATAATAATATTAAAAGACAACTGCGGATAATCAAGTTCTTTGGGAAAATTAGGGAAAGGCGAAGCATCTCTGATGCTTTTTAAAGCAATATTCTTCAAATAATCGTTAGCCTTTGTTTTTTCTTCAGCTAAACGCACATCTTTAATGTAACCGTCATTAGAAATAATAAAAGAAATATAGACTTCACCGGTTTCATTATGCGTATAATTTTGGTAAGCACTACGACGGATCTTCTCTCTGACAATCTGGTAATAGCTGATATAGCTGGGATTATCAATCTTCGCCATCTCTATCTGTGGCAAGGTGATCTTCTTTTTTATCGCTGTCATCTGCGAATTTATGAAGGTTGGCTTAGAAAATCCTGTTGGCTTGTGGATTGGGATATTTGACAAGGCCTTTGAGCCTGCGGAAGTATCTACAGGCTCAATATAAGGCAAAGGCGCACGCCTGATGCCGGTAACAATCTTAGAATCAAGTTTTAAAAAAGGCTCGGATCCAGGCAACAACCTCTGTCTATCTGGCTCAATTGAATTCCTAGGCAAAGGCTTGACCTGCGGATTTTCTTTAATATAACGTACGGCTATTTCTCGAACTTTTGGCGCAGGCGTGAAAGGATTAAAATTAGCCCTGGGCAAAATAATCGCTCCGTGGACAAGAATGGAAACAGCTAAAGTAATTTGCAGGAGTCGATCGGAAATCATGCCTTATTTTATCATGGAGAAAGTAATCTGGCAACGGGAATAGGACCCTGTTTCCCGATTAGTTAGGAAACAGGGTCCTATTCATTTAATCATTAGAATCATAAAACTAACTAACACTAGAACAACAATAACTATAATAACTATTTTATGCGCAGGATATTTTAGCTTACCCATAAAACCTATTCCACGGTTAAGGCTTTGGCCACAGTACAGACATAATAAGGCCTCATCATCATTAATCAACTGCTTACAATGCGGACAAATATATTCTGTCGACATAATTTAATCCTCTCTTTTGAATAAAGGGGACGGTTCTATCCCTCATAAAACCGCTCAATAGAACCGTCCCCTAGTTCTAAAATTCAGCCTTAATCCCTCCGGTTAGAGAAAAACCAGGCATGGGATAACCGGATTGAACCTGATATTTACGATTCAGGAGATTATCTATATAACCAAAACAAGTTATTCCTGACTTAAATTTCTTGGCTACACTGAGCCCAAAAACATAAAAACTTTTTACCTTGGCGTCATTACCAGCATCGCCATATCTTATACCTGTAAATTGTCCTTTTAATTCAACAGTTAACCCATTATGATCGTTATACCTTAAAGAAGCGTCGATTTTATTCTCCGGTTGATAAACAAGATACTTATGCGTTTTTTCATCTTTTGCCACTAAGAATGTATAATTAACATCCAGATTGAAATTATCTGAAATAAATATTTCATTTTCAAATTCCAGTCCGTTAATTACAGCAGAGCTGATATTTTCTGGCTGTGTCATCCCGCTGCCCGAATCATAAGACCATTGTATAAGCTGTTTATAATCGCTACGAAAATAAGTTAACCCTGATGTAAGATATTTATTAATTTTTGTTTCAACACCTAACTCCCCGGTTATCCCTTTTTCGGGTTCCAGATTAGGATTACCTACCATTCCAGCCGCATTAGGCCAATATAAATCATTAAAAGTGGGAACGCGATAAGAACGACTAACTAAACCATGAAATTTTACAGCATCGTTAAATTTATACAGAAGATCCAGGCTAGGATTAATTTGCGTGCCAAAATTAGAATAATCATCAAGGCGAGCGCTAAAATTAACATTTAGTTTTTTATCAAATAAATCTAAACGGTTTTCCAAATAGCCAGAAGTCACATTGTACTCATGTTTAGCACTAGCAGTACTATCATTCATGTTCTTAACATAATTAAATCCACAGACTATTTCGTATATATCCAACAACTGTTTATCAAGCTGTAGATCCAGGCCTCTGACTGTAGTAGTATGGATGTCTTTTTGATTGTCAGGATTCCATCCGTCGGATGAATTCTCCAGAAATTCTATCCTGTCGTAATTCTGATAAGCCTTAGCTAATATACCAGTTTGCGCATCCGGTTTAAAGTTCCAGTTAAAATCAAAGAAACGTTTGAGTATATTTTGCTTATCATCTGTATCCGTCCAATTTGTTGATCCCGGAGCGCCTGATCTACTTGTATAAAAACCCGAATTTAAGTTTATATTATTTTCACTATTCAACTCATACCCTAGTTTAAGATTGCAATCTTTAGCATTAAGTTCAGAATTTTCCCTAAAACCCACAGAACTCTCATATCCTCCACTAACCAAAAAACCTAATTTTGAAACCTTTGCCCCATAAAGCATACGTTCAACATATGTCCGGGCAGTACCGAAACTTGAATATAGTTCGGCCTTCTGGCCTTCTTTAGGTGGATTTTTCGTAATAATATTAACTACTCCTCCCATTGCCGAGCTGCCATAAAGACTAGAACCAGGGCCATGCATAACCTCAACCCTACTTATATTATCTAAAGGTATACTGGATAAATCAACTTCTCCGTCTCTGGGATTATTTATCGGCCGGCCATCCATCAAAACTAAAACTTGGGCAGCAGTAGAGCCGCGCATCCTGATTGACTTTGTGGTATTAGGCCCGCCGTAATTGCTTATATTAACAGAAGTAAGATCAGTAAGGGCGCCGGCTAAATCCTGTGAGCCGCTTTTTTCTATATCTGTCGAGGTAACTACATCAACTGTGCGGCCAATATCTCCGGAAGATTCTTCTATTCTTGAGGGAGTAACTACGATTTTATCTAACTCAACATCTTCTGCGCAGGCAATACCCGATAAGATTCCTATCAGTAATGCGGATATAAACAATTTCTTATAAACATTTTTCATGATCATTTCCTTTCCTTTTCCTCGAAAGTACTTTCCAGAACAGATGATCGGCCGGACTCCTGTTTCAAACTACAAACAGCTTACCGTTGCGGGACAGTGCCTGGGATCTCACCAAGACTTCCTTCATCTATTCGGTTTTGTATCTTTAGAAGTTTAAGCGAATTTTTTAATATCTAAAAACCAGTGTTTCCAGAAACTTTCCTTAATTACAGGCTCGGCCTCAACTATTTTAATCGGCCTTTTAAAGATCGGCCCATCAACCACCAAAGTATGGAATTCTCCTTTCTCCCCACAAGGGCAAATATCTCTTTTTTTTAACTCTTGGACTAATTCTTTATCAACATAGCGGCCAAGGAATTCTTTACCCATTACGTCTGCTTTACAACTGACAATGATGGCCTTAAATCCTACTTTCAAAAACTCATCAATAATATTATCCGGAGAATTATTCCAAAGCGGCTCTAAAGCATTAATATTCAAATCCGCGCAAACCCGTTCAATCCAACTTTCATGCTCCAATAGATATATATCACCAAAAACCATTGACCCGATATCTTCACCCCTGAGTTCATTAACCGCTGCCTTAAATTCCTCTTCATATTTGAGCATATCCGGGCTAACTTCTTTTTGCGCCAGAGGTATGCCGATTAAATCCGCCTGAAACTTCAATAACCTTCCTTCTATCCCATGAAAACAACC
>JAPLMA010000092.1 GCA_026387255.1 Candidatus Omnitrophota bacterium
AAAACCATAACGCTCTAATTGCGCGTATTGCTCAGACAATTGCTCAGGTAATAAACCCATTAAAACCCGTGACCCGTCTAAAGGAGGAATGGGGATAAGATTAAAGATAGCTAAAACAACATTAATCGTAAGTAGATTAAAAAACAATTGAGCGCTCATGTCCTGCGAAGGAATAAATTTTAATATTCCGGCAATAATAAAAGCCAGGATAAAATTAGCTAGCGGGCCGGCTAGGCCAATCCAAATCATATCCCTTTTGGGGTTCTTTAGGCTCCAATAATTTACTGGAACGGGCTTGGCTGCGCCAAAAACAAAATGTCCTGCAGTAGATAAAAACAGTACTAAAGGTAAAAGAATCGTCCAGAAAGGGTCAATATGTGCCAGCGGATTTAAGGTTAACCGGCCATTTAATTTAGCCGTAGAATCTCCTAGCTTATAAGCCACTAAACCATGCGCAAATTCATGCACCGTCATGGCAATCAATAGAAGCGAAAAAGACGCGGCAAAAGAAATAATCAAATTTAAAAATGTCAATTTAGTGTCTCCATTGTATCAATCTGAATAACAGGACTTGCACCCAAGCTGATTAATTTTCCCGTGACCTTAACTTTACGATAATTAAGACTGTCTAAACTTTTGCGATCGCCTTTAAGAAGATAAATTTTATTTTCAGAAGTGATCAACTAGGGCTAACCTTACCCTCAATTATCAACTGATCGAGTAATTTGACAGTATCCGTAACTTTAACCGAAGTATCCTGTTTCTGGAGCACAACCACATCTTTATTCACAAATTTTTTATTCACCCAACCATAACTCTGATAAACAGGATGAATCTTATACCAGCCTTCTTCATCCGCGATAATATCAACCACCGTAGCTTTATCAACTTTACCCAGAATCCACGCCGATTCAGTCGGCTTTAGCCGGATATTTACTTTATCTTTAATTACCTTAGCACTAAGGCATTTGCCTGATTGCAAAGCAAAATCCGCATTAACATCGTTACATTCCAGAAGATTCTTTTTTATATAAGCCGGCGCTTCTTTAGGCAGGCGGATCTTATACCAATCATAAGCTTCCCAAACAACTTCTACTAATTCTCCTTTAGCCAGAGTGCAAATAACCTCTGCGCCTACTGATGAATCCACGCGAACATTTATGCCATTGGCATTAATCTGACCGGTAAACGCGCCAAAAGTATCCGCAAATACAATACCCGGCAGGCTAAAACAAAACATAAATAAAATAAGTGTGCTCTTAATTCTATAACTTGATAACATTTAATTTACCTTACTACTGTTTAAGCCTTCGGAGCAGCCTTGGAGGCAGCCTTAGGGGCAGCAGCTTTGGCGTCCTTTGCCCCGGTAGCTTTGGCATCTTTTGCCCCGGTAACTGCAGGCGCACCCGCCTCTGTAGTCGTGGCGGCCTTCTCAACCTTCTCTTTTTTAATCTTAATCCTTAAGCTCTTGATCTTGGGTAAACCATAAACCGAATCCCCTTGTTTCCAATTACCTTTTTCCTGCATCTGCCTAATACGCTCAATACGTTTTAATACTGAACGGGCCTTTTTGTCCTTCTCCGAAATAGTTAATGACGGATGTATTGACATGTTTATAGCCTCCTTATACGGCAACCAGCGTAGGTTCTTTGCAGTTGAATCAGCAAAGGTTGCGCGCTTACTTGATTAGAAAATTTGCCTACGCACAAAACAATATAACCTCCTTTAGCAAAAGCCAGCGGAGTTAATCCTTCTTTAAGTAACAGCTGAACTTCTCGTAAAGCAAGCTGTTTATTTTTAAAAGTTGCTACCTGAATAGTAAACCCGAGTTGATCTGTAGAGTTATTTTTACTCACCACAATACGTTTGCCTCTTTCTACCCCCAAAGAGAAAAAAATAATACTCGTTAAAACCAGGCCCATGATTAAAAGCATAACTTTTTCATATCCGCGCATTCGCAAAAAAAACGGGTTTTTGGGAAGCTGCCCTTTATATTGACCGCTACTATCAGGCGATGAAAAAAGTTCAGATTGTGGATAATCCTGCTTTTCTACCATAAGTTAATGCTCTGCCTTAGAACCATCTTGCTCCAAGTAAACTTTTTTATTGAACTTTTTAATTACCTTTAAGAAGACCTCAACCACTTGCGGATCAAATTGCGTGCCGCTCTTTTTCTTTATTTCTTTTATCGCTGAAGCAATATCCATTCTCTGGCGATACGGCCGGCCATAAACCATCGCCTCAAAGGCATCGGCCACCGACATAATCCGCGCGCCCAAAGGAATCTGTCCGCCTTTGAGTTGCGAAGGGTAACCCGTCCCATTATATTTCTCATGATGATACATAATGATCGGGATAGCCGGACGTAAAACTTGTAAGGGCCTTAAAATCTGGGCCCCTTTAACCGGATGTTTTTTAATAATATCATACTCTTCGTCAGTAAGCTTGGTAGTCTTAGTTAATATCGTCATCGGAATATCCGCTTTTCCGGCATCATGCAGAAGGCTGGCGTATTTAAGGCTTTGCAGCTGTTTCTCATTTAAATGAATTTCAGCACCCAATGCGCAAACCAGCTTACTAAAATACGGTGAATGAGTATAATCCCGGGAAACCTGGGTATTCAAAAACGTAACCAAAGATTTAATACTGCCAAAAACTATGCGTTGCTGCTCCTCGTAAAGTTGCATATTCTTAATTCCAACCACCGCCTGCTCAGCCATAGTCATCAGCATTTCCTGATCAAACAAGTCAAACGGCCTAGCCGGCTTAGTGCGTTTGATAATCGCAAAACCCACCAGATCTTCAGAGATCAGCGGAACTCCTAAAAGATTTCCCTTTCTGACGGCCGAGGAACCTCTAATGATTTTTTCTTCAACCCTGCCGCTAATTTGTGTCTTTTTATAAACTACCAGCTTTTTATTATCATTGATCGTGCATTTAATAATAGAATATTTTTTATTGGGATCCAATAAAACGATACAACAATATTGAGCATTGAAAAATTGACAAAATAAACGGCCCATACGGCTGATTAACTCATTAACCTCATAGGTAGAGTTAAGCAAGCGGTAAATACTATGCACCGCGGAAATTAAAAATCTATACTTTTTCGTAGGGGTTGAATAATTTTTTATACTCATCTAAAGCGTACCGGTCAGTCATGCCGGCAATATAATCACAAACTACCCGCCTGACGCCCTCTTGAGGAATTCTGCGTTGTATCTCAGAGGGTAACTGTGCTGGGCGTTTGAGGTATTCGCAAAATAATTCCCGAATAAAACGTTTAGCCTTAGTGCTCATGCGTACCACCCGGTAATGATGGTAAAGCTTCTGCATGAGAAACTGCCTCAGCGGCTTTCTTAACTGTTTAATCTTGCTACTAAAATCTACAACTTTACAATCGATCTTTCCGACATCCGTGTATTTTTTAATCTTGCGCCGGGAAATCTCTAATTGCGTATGCGTAATTAAATCTGTAACCTGTAAATCAATTAAGCCGCGGATAATCAAATATTTCCGGCTACTCGGATTAATTTTAGCATATTTCTGATTGATCAGGCGATTTATTTTCTGCCAAATCTCCAGATTCTCCAAATCAGTTTCCTTAATCAAGCCAGAAGTAAGTCCGTCATCTAAATCATGATTATCATAGGCAATCTCATCTGCCATATCTACTAATTGCGTTTCCAGGGAAGGCATTTTCTTAGGGTAAAACTCTTTGATCGCCACCGCGATATCAAAAACCGAAGAATGCTTCACAATCCCTTCTCTGACCTCCCAACTTAAATTCAAACCTAAAAATGCCGGGTAACGCTCTTCCAGGAAATCCACTACCCTTAAACCCTGGAGATTATGATTAAATCCCCCCGCAGCAGCCATTAATTCATTCAACACCTCTTCACCGGAGTGGCCAAAAGGCGTGTGCCCCAAATCATGAGCCAAAGCAATGGCTTCCGTTAAATCCATATTTAAACCTAAAACACAGGCGATGGTACGGGCAATCTGAGAAACTTCAATACTATGCGTCAATCGGGTGCGATAATAATCACCTTCGTGATTTACAAAAACTTGAGTTTTATATTCTAACCGCCTAAAAGCTGCCGAGTGAATAATGCGGTCCCGATCACGCTGATAACATGAACGATATGCATGCTCATCTTCTTGATGCACCCTCCCGCGGGAAGCGCAACTTTTCAT
>JAPLMA010000004.1 GCA_026387255.1 Candidatus Omnitrophota bacterium
GGCGTAGAGTCAATTGTGAGTTTTGCCTCGATGCCCCAGGCGACTGATCATACCCAAGATTCCGGAGTTTGGTTTGCCGCTACCGATCAAA
The DNA here is from genome assembly GCA_026387255.1 of Candidatus Omnitrophota bacterium. Lineage (GTDB taxonomy): Bacteria > Omnitrophota > Gorgyraeia > Gygaellales > Profunditerraquicolaceae > UBA6249. The sequence goes on from JAPLMA010000004.1 coordinate 92, forward strand.
AAACAAAGGAAAATTTAAAGAAATATAATTTCACGGCTTTAGTGGATGGCCAGGTTAGCGGAATGAATGGTTTATTTTTAGGCATCGCTAAAAAGGCGAAATTAAAAGGATTCTGTCTGCTGGGCGAGATTCCTCTTTATACTATACAAATTGAAAATCCCAAGGCCTCCGCAGCGGTGCTGGCGGCTTTAGGGAAAATATTAAATATTCAGATAAATGTAGCGCCGCTAAAAGAGCAGGCCCTGGCGATGGAAAATGAAATTAATAAATTGTTGGAGTATTTGAAATTGGGTAGTGCCGGAGTGTCCGCGCCGATCGGCGAGGAAGAGGTGGAGTTGATTAAAAAAACTTTAAGCCAGCTTACCCATTTGCCTGTTTCGGTAAAAGAAAAAATCGAAAAGCTTTTTGTAGAAAGCCGCCTGGATATTACCAAGGCGACGGAATTAAAAGTCCAACTGGATAAATGGAATGTTTATAAGGAGTATGAAGATAAGTTTCTGGATCTTTTTAGGAAAAATACGGATAAGGGTAATTAGAAAGATAAATTAAAAATGGCCGGCCAGATAAAAGTTGTTTTATTTGATTTGGGTAGGGTTTTAGTGGATTTTGACCATTTAAGATCCGCCCAAAGGATGGCGGCTTTTTGTTCCAAGACCCCGCGTCAGATCTATGATCTTTTTTTTGAATCTAGCGCCACTATAGCCTTTGAAGCCGGAAAAATAACACCCGAGGATTTTTATCTTCAGGTTAAACAAATGCTGGATTTAAAGCTCAGCTATGTTTCGTTTGAGCCGATTTGGAATGATATATTTTTCTTAAGCGTTAAGAATCGTTCGGTTTTTAGCTTAGTGAATAATTTGCGCGCTAATTATAAAACAGCAATGCTTTCCAACATCAATATTTTGCATCATGAGTATTTGAAGAAAAATTTTCCGGTCTTTGGAGTTTTTGACAAAGTTTTTCTTTCTTTTCAACTGGGTTTCGTTAAGCCGGATAAAGAAATCTATAATTTGGTTATCCGGGATCTCGGAGTTAGCCCGCAAGAGATATTCTATACTGATGACCGGCCGGAATTAGTAAAGAGCGCAAAATCTTTGGGCATCAGAGGCTGTGTTTTTACTGATTTTGGCCAATTAACCAGCGAGCTTAGAGATAACGGAATAATTTTTATGCCACCAGAAAAAATCCCCCGGTTTTAGTTTTATAAAATACAGCATTCTGACCTTAAAAATCCATATCTATCGACGATAAAATTAAAAACACCGCATTGCGTATTTAGGCAAAAAATACTTGACAATGCCGATATATTGTGGTAAAAAAAGAGCATAGCTACTACATTTTGCGTAAAATTATTGGAGGTTTATCACGAAGTTGGAAAAAATTGGATAGATATTTAAGGGCTCAAGGCAGAAGTAATTGAAATGCGGAATTTGATCATCCCGACACCATTGATGTTATTGCTGAGGCCATTGCGGCCAATGGTTTTAGGGTGAAAAAAATTGGCAATGCGGCTAATCTTTTAGAGATAATTGATAATTTAGGGGTAGACATTGTTTTTAATATCTCCGAGGGTTTAAGCGGAAGAAATCGTGAGAGCCAAGTGCCGATTTTACTTGAAATGGCTGGGGTGCCGTTTGTGGGAGCTGATGCTTTAACTTTAGGGCTTACTTTGGATAAGGTGATGGCGAAGAAGATCTTTATTGCCGATGGAATCCCCACGCCTAAATTTTTTGAAGTTAGTTCTGCTTTGAGTCTGACTAATCATGACCACTGCGCGTTTCCTTTAATTGTTAAACCGCGTTTTGAAGGCTCATCCAAGGGGTTAAGTGAAAGTTCTCGCGTAGAAAATATGGATGAACTTAAAAAACAAGTAGAGTTTATTATTAAAACCTATAAGCAGCCTGCTTTGGTTGAAGAATTTATCTCCGGACAGGAATTTACAGTGGCGATTGTCGGTAATGAAAATCCGGAAGTGATGCCGGTAGTGCAAATAAAAATAGACGGAAAATTAAAATTAAATGATAAATTTTATACTTTTGCGCGGATTACTTCCGACCGATTGGAGTATATCTGCCCGGCGAAGATCACCAGCGACTTAAAGAAAAAATTAGATGATCTGGCTTTAAAAGTTTATCGCTGTGTGGAGTGCCGGGATTTTGGGAGAGTCGATTTTCGAGTCGACCAAAACGGTAATCCTTTTTGTTTAGAGATTAACCCGTTACCCTCTTTATCTACGGAGGATGTTTTTATGCTTTTAGCTAAGCAGATCGGCATTAGCTATGAACAAATGGTGGGTAAGATCTTGGATGCCGCGATAAAAAGGTACAAACTTCCCGCAGAGCGGGATCCCGCCTCCATGATGAATAACCGGCGGGAAAATTAAATGCGCGTTGCCCTGACTTATAATTTAAAAAAGAAAGACCCTTTAAAACCGGCGGATTATTTTTCCGAATGTGATTCCGAGGAAACGATTAATTCCGTGATTGCGGCGCTTAAAACCAAAGGCCACTGCGTTGAGGCAATCGACGTGGAATACCCGGCCCTGTTCTCTTATTTTAAAAAGAATCGGGTGGATATGGTGTTTAATATTGCTGAAGGAAAACACGGACGCTTCCGCGAAAGCGAAGT
>JAPLMA010000006.1 GCA_026387255.1 Candidatus Omnitrophota bacterium
AAGATTGAAATACTTGAGAAGAAATACGCCGAACACGATCAGACTATTAGAGAGATATTTGAAGCAATAAAACAATTGTTTGAGCCGCCTCCATTAGAAGAAAAAAAAGTAATCGGATTTCGAATTCATAATGATAAAAAAGATTAAATTTTAGTCCCCTAATTTTAATTTATTTAATATACCCCGAGATTGCTTTGTAAATACGCTTAGCGATAAGCTGATAGCCGCGGGCATTCGGATGGAAAAAATCACTTTTCATCGCTGGATTAGTAATAATTCTATTTAAAATTACCGGGATGAATATTGCTTTTTTCTCGGCGGCTAACTTTTTGAAAGCTTCTCTATACTCCCTAAAAAACATCCCCGCGCTAATATCCACCAAAGCCACCATTGCGCCCCGCGCCTGAATACGCTCAATAACCTGAGTTAAATTTTTAACTGTATTCTCTTTAGGAATTTTTTTAAGAAAATCATTTCCGCAAAACTCTACAATCACAAGCTTCGGGTTTCTAGCCAAAACATCATTTTCTAATCGCTCTAAGGCAGCAAAAGTAGTATCACCATCAACACCGGCATTAATCACCGGCAACTTAACCAATTTCCTTAAAGCTGACGGGTAATCCTCTCCAGGATTTGCCCCATAGCCAAAGGTAATACTATCTCCGAAACAAATAATATTCGCGCCTTTAGCATCAAGATTTTTAATCTCTGGCTTAAAACACCCCGCCAAAAAAATACTCAGTATTATTATAATATATTTTACTTTATTCTTATCCATGCCTTAACCTCAGTTGTCCACAGGCAGCATCAATATCTTGGCCTCTTTCTTTTCTTAAAGTAACATTGATTCCAGAGTTAAACAGCTTATCTTTAAACAAAAGAATTTCTCGTTCCGTAGGAGGAAATATTTTTAATTCTGCTATAGGGTTAGCCGGTATCAAATTAACCTTAGCCAGCTTTAAGTCTTTTAAAAGGGTAACTAGCTTTTCTGCCGATAAAACATCTGAATTGAAACCTTTAATTAAAATATATTCAAAAGTAATCTGACGGTTAGTTTGCTCAATATATTCATGACAACATTTGATCAAGGCTTCCAGAGGATACTTCTTATTTACCGGCATAATCTGGCTGCGAGTTTTATCAACGGCCGCGTGCAAGGATATAGAAAGCTCTATCTGTAAACCCTCCTCTTGCAGCCTTTTTATTCCCGGGATAATTCCACAGGTAGAAATAGTAATCCGTCTAGCTCCAATATTAAAAGCCAACGGTGAATTAATCAAGCGGATCGCGCTTAACACATTTTCATAATTATCTAATGGTTCACCAGTGCCCATAAATACAATATGCGTCAACTGGCCTGCTTTTAGATTATTCTTTAGATAAAGTACTTCATCTAAAATTTCGCCTCTGGTTAAATTGCGCTTAAACCCACCTAAAGCGCTGGCACAAAAATTGCAGCCGAATTTACAACCCACCTGCGATGAGATGCATCCGGTAATACGCCGGGCGGCCGGGATATTTACTGCCTCCACCAAATTCTTGTCAGTTAGCTCAAAAAGAAATTTGGCTGTTCCGTCGCTAGACTCCTGTAAATCCGCCAGAGCCAAACCTAATATACTAAATTCATCAGTTAAACTCTTTCTTAAAGGCGCGGGCAAATTACTCATCCGGCTAAACTCATAAGCGCCCTAATATACTAAATTCATCAGTTAAACTCTTTCTTAAAGGCGCGGGCAAATTACTCATCCGGCTAAACTCATAAGCGCCTTTCTGATAAATCCAATTGTATATCACTCGGGCATGATATTTAGGGCTGCCCCAAGAAAGTAATCTATCCTCTAATTCTTTTAAGCTTAGTTCCTTAATATCTCTCATAATTATTTTAGGGACGTTTCTGAATCCAAAGCGAGAACTGTCCCTTTAGGGGACACTTTTACCTTTGCTTTCAGAAACGTCCCTAAGTTGTTCTTTGTCGATTTTGCCGGTGCGGTTCTTAGGAAGCGCTACGCAAAACTCAAAATAATGCGGAATCTTAAAATGCGCTAAGTGCTGGCGTAAGAAATAACGCAAGTCTTCTTCGGAAATAATTTTACCTTCCTTAACCACCAGAAATGCCTTGGGCACCTCTCCTCTTAATTTATCCACTACCCCGACTACTGCTGCCTCAGCAATATCCGGATGTTTTTGTAAAACTGACTCTATTTCAGGTTCAAAAACAATTTCACCACCCACCTTGATCATCTCTTTTTTCCTGCCGACAATATAAAGAAAACCTTCTTTGTCAATTTTTCCCAAATCTCCCGTATAAAACCAATGATTACGAATAGTTTCTCCAGTTAATTTTTCATCCTTAAAATACCCATCCGTAACTACCCAACTTTTTACCACCACCTCCCCTATCTGGCCGGTTGATACTTCCTGGTCACTATCTGAAAATATCTTTACCTGGATCCATGGCGCCGGACGGCCGACACTTTCAATATTTTCTGAACCCATGGGTAAAACTGTCGTCGGAGCATTAGTTTCGGTCAAACCCCATCCATTTAAAAGGCTGGCCTTTGGGCAAAACTGATGAAACCTACGTAAGGCATCCGGCGAATTAGAGGCCCCAAAAGTAACAATCCAACGCAAACTTCCCAAATCAAATGTCTCAAATTCTTTTAACTGCAACAGGGCATAATACATTGAAGGAACAATCCAAAAGAAATTAACTTTATAATTCTGTATATTCCTTAAGAAATCTAACGGCATAAAACGCTCCATAAGGATGATTTTCAAACCAAAAGAGATCATATTTTGAATATAAATCAACCCCCCTAATTGCGAAAACGGCAAGGCGCAAAGCGCGGTATCTTTTACGCTTAAATCCGCATTGACAAAAAAAGCCATGGATTTTGGCGGAGCATCCAGCTGGGCATAATTAATTAAAACCCCTTTGGGTTTACCGGTTGTGCCGGAAGTATAAAAAATTATGGCGTAATCCTTTTCTTCAACTTTTACTCTTGGGGCTTCATTTCTTCCACAAGTCAAAAGCTCTTCAAAATTTAAAACCAGCTTGTCTTCTTGGGGCTGACAAGAAATAATATTCTTTAATCTTGGTAATCTTGCCTTAAGATTAGCAAATGAAATATTAGCCTTGTGTTTAGTAATCAGGATTTTAGCCTCAGAGTGATCCAGGCAGGAAACTATTTCATCTTCGGTAAGCATAAAATCCAAAGGTACGCAGCATGCGCCAATTGACCAGATAGCCAGATAACTATAAATATATTCCGGCCAATTAGGCAGATAAATTGCTACTTTATCGGTGCGTTTTATTCCCAGCTTAAGCAGGCTTTGGCTAAAAGAAAAAACTTTATCTTTGAGTTGCAAAAAAGAGATGCTTTCTTCACGAAAGATAATCGCGCTCTTCTGTGCATATTCCTTGGCGCATTGCTCTAAAATATTAATTATATTCATTTAAAATCCGTACCAGTAATTTACCAGAGGCTTTCCTTCATCGGACTGATCTAAGATAACATTCTTGATGCGGGTGTATTCTAAGAAACCTTCCTTGCCCAATTCTTTGCCAAAACCGCTCTGTTTAAATCCGCCATAAGGCAGCTGGTTATAAAACATGCCATAGGTATTAATCCAGATAATGCCGGCATTTAGCTTCTTGGATAAATCTTGCGCCAGAGATAAATCTTTAGTCCAAATACAAGCAGCCAGGCCAAAATCCACACTATTGGCCAAGATCGCCGCTTCATCCGAGCCGGAAAACTTATGAACCAAAACTACCGGGCCAAAAACTTCTTCTTTAAATATATGTGAATGCGCGCCTACGTCTACCAGGACTGTCGGCTCAAAAAAATAACCGTTTTTTAATTCCGCATTTTCCGGAATTTTACCCCCGCACAAAACCTTGCCGCCTTCGGCTTTTGCCTTATCAATATAAGCCATAATTTTTTTGCGCTGCGCGTCGCTAATTAAAGGCCCCATTTGAGTTTCAAAATTATCCGCTAAACCCAGTTTTATGCGCTTAGCCTTTTCGACAAAACTAGCCAAGAAATTATCATAAATACCTTCTTGTACAAAAATCCGCGACATTGCCGTACACATCTGCCCCTGATTTAGAAAAATGGATGTAAGCGAACTGTTCACCGCAACATCCAAATCAACATCATTGAATATCAGGCTGGCAGATTTGCCTCCCAGCTCCATAATCATCTTCTTAACATTTTTTGAAGTTTGCTGCAGGATCTGCTTACCTGTTTCATTACTACCGGTGAACGAAATCATATCCACGCGCTTATCTGTACAAAGCTCCTCACCTATTTTTGTACCACTGCCGTTAATAATATTAACTACACCGGCAGGCAAGCCTGCGTGATTAATAATTTTAGCAAGCTCCAAAACAGTAAGCGGTGTAAGGCTGGAAGGCTTTAAAATCACCGTATTACCGGCCGCCAGAGCGCTCGCCAGCTTCCAACAGGCAATCAAAAGCGGATAGTTCCAAGGCACAATTAAAACTACTACTCCCATGGGTTCAGGAATTAATTTGGCCTTGG
>JAPLMA010000122.1 GCA_026387255.1 Candidatus Omnitrophota bacterium
TCAATTATAACACTTTATTACCTTTTAACGTAGGATTAAATTCCATGTATTTAGCAAACATCAACCGAGTTTGAGCATCGATTGCCGGAGCCGAACCAATAATCAATATTATAAACGGCACAAAAATCCATTCCAAAATTAAAAGCACGTGCTTAAACCAGCTTATCCCCTTAGGCCGGGGAGGTAAAATTGTCCAGCTTAAAAATATCCAGGTCAAACTAGTCAGGAGTGTAAATTTAAACAACAATCCGGTAATCTTTGGCAGGTTATAGGCAATCGCCGTCTGGCTAAAAAACGTCCCCCCGAAAAATATGGGTAACGGCCCAATCACTACCAGAATTACCGCCCAGACCGCCCAGGTAACATGGCTCTCCAGGAGATGGAATGATCTTCTTAATTTATTCAGCAGAGGAATATTCTTGTTTTTAATAAAACCATCCACCACAAAAGGAAAATTCTCCACCCCCCAAGCCCACCTTCTTTTCTGTTTATACTGTACAACCATCGTTCGCCAGATATTGTTAGAATATGCCACATCCAGAGAAACCGTAACATATAACGGAATCACGCGATAATCTCCGTTATAATACAAATAGCCTTTCCAATAAATCACCGAATCATCACTAATCATATTGGTTGGCCAGTAATCTATTTGGACTAAAGTCTTAAAGCTCATGCTATGGCTGGAGAAGGTAACAAACTTCTCCAAACGCATACTTTCGATCATCTGACAAAATGAACTGCTAATCTCAATTAACCTGGCAAAAGACGGCGCCTGCCAAATATTGTTATTATAAACCGGCATTGGCTGATAACTTGCCTGATGCCTCTTCTGTGAAGTCAAAAAATGGTAACTTAAACAACCAAAATATTCCTTATCCACACAGGTATCCGCGTCGAAACAAGAAATTACTACCTGCTCATAAGCAATCCCTCGGGTATCCAAAAATTTCCTGACCGCTTTTGCTGCCCAAGTAGCATTGGCCCCCTTAGTCCGGCTCTCCCCGGGCAAACCATCGGGATGAAAAGTTGATAGATACGCGCCAAACTTCCCGCTAAATTCTTCCTCTAAAATTAAAGCATTACTAGGCGCCTGGTTATTTCTTTCTTCAAAAGCCATCACCACGATGATTTTCTCTTGCGGATAATGGCTGACGCTTAAAGCCGCCAATGACGGGCGCAAAACCTCTATTCCCTCATTGTAAACCGGGAAGATCACTACCTGATACAGCCCTGAAAAACCCAAATTCCCAGACAAACCCAAACAGCGCGCCAACCAATCCTCATTCCTCTGACGAGAAAGCCGCGCATGAGCCATCACCAAAAGAGTGGTTAAATAGACCGTACGAATAATCCAATAAAAATCAAAAGAAATGATAATTACCGCGCTGAATATAGGATAAAAAAAGGACAATAAAATTAACGAAATAATTATGCTCCAGGATAATCCTCCGGGTATAATTTCAAGAATACGCTTTAAAGTTGATGCCTTTTTCACTCCTACTTCTCCTTTTGCAGGTGATTAACTGCCCCAAAAGGCTGATCAAGCAGCCTTTCTAATAAATAAAGGTTAACGCTTAATTCCAATTTATACAGATTGTTATAAGCGCTGCCATCGGGGCTTCTTTGACTATCGCTAAAATAAAGTGTGTCTTCCTTTGTATCGTAAAATGCAGCCGCCTCAGTCTTATTTAATTCTACCAGATTAATCGGTACCGCCCCCGGGCGAGATTCAACTACCTGAACATGTTTATCTGTCAATACCACTAAATGGTAGCTGTCCGAATGCCAGAAAACATCAACAATTTTCTCCTGCGGGTAATCCAACAACACTGAAGAAACAGAACCTTCATCGTCCATCTGGATATCAAAAAAAATCACACTAATTTGATAACGATTAAAAATAAATAGCTTTTTTCTATCCGCAGAAACCTCCCAGCCGTTAATCTGCATAAACTTATCCGGGAGAGTAGCGATATCTTCAAAGTTATTGGCGTCTAAATTCGACCGATAGAGTATCTTTTTTTCCTGGTCCAGATAATAAATCATCTTTTTTTCAGTATCAATGTGAAAAGAAGAAAATTTTTCCTGGTTTAACTGTTGCAGATTGGGCCGCATGGGAAAGAGAATAACCTTATCTACCCGGCTAACCTTACCCGCCTCAACTTCCACCTCCGCCTTCCAGGGATAATGTTGCGCTAATTCCAAGGCAACTTTATAAGTTCCGGGAAGCAGCTCCTGCATGCTGGCAGGGCTCCTTTCAGCAATAAGTTTACCGTTAAGATAAATTTTAGCACCCGCAGGCTGAGTTTTAATAAAAATTAAACCGGTTTTTACAAATTTTAAATTAAGTGTATTAAATTTATAGCCTAAAGCAAAAGAAAGTATAAAAGGCAGGCCAATGAAGAATAAAAATACGCTTAAATAGAATAAAAACCCCCTTGTCCTTTGAAAATTTAACATTATTTAAATATCTCTTTTTTACGCAGAAGATGATGATAACTCAAAGCAAACCTGTGCGCCTCATCACGGATGCGACGGATTAAATTTATCGCCGCGCCATCCTTGGCTAAAGCGACCCGCAATTTACCGGGCTGGCTGCTATAAATATTCTCTTTTTCTTTAGCAATACTCACCAACGGAATATGTAAATTTAATGCTGCTAACTGCCTGACGGCAGTTAAAAGATGTCCTTTACCTCCGTCAATCAGCAAGAGATCCGGTAAAGCTTTCTTTTCTTTTAATAGCCGAGTATAGCGCCGTCGCAATATTTCAGCCAGCATTTTATAATCATCAATTTGCTGGACACTTTTTATCCGGAAACGACGGTAGTTATTTTTATCCGCCTGGCCATGATAAAAACTTACCATTGCTCCCGTAGCTTGCTTACCCGATAGATTAGAAATATCAAACCCTTCAATTCTACCGGGCAGATTTTTTAAATTTAGGCTTTGCTTAAGCTCCTGGAGTGCATTTTGGTAACTAAAAGCATCTGCCCGCTCAGCCATTCTAGACAAAATAATAATCTGATCGCGCATCCTGGCTGCCGCTTCAAAGTCTCCCGCGGCAGATTTATTCTGCATAGATTTAGTTAGTTTACGTATTAATAAATCCTGCTTACCTTCTAAAATTAGAATAATATTGGCAATGCGCTGCTGATATTCTTTTTGACTAATCTTACCGATACAGGGCGCTGGACAAAGATTAATCTCATGGTAAATGCAACTTTGTTTAGGAAGACGCTGGCATGAACGGTAAGCAAACTCAAGCCGGATTATTTTAAGAGCGCTTTTTAGAAGCTTGGTGTTCGTGTAGGGCCCCAGATATCGGCTCGCGGCATCATTATTTTTCTTGCGTGTAACTTGGATTAAAGGAAATGCTTCGTGCGAGATCCTGACAAAAGGAAAACTTTTATCATCCTTAAGAGAAACATTATATCTGGGTTTAAACTCATGGATGAGCTTAAACTCCAGCAATAAAGCCATCGCTTCATTAGCTGTCAGCCTAAACTCAACATCCGCCACTTTAGCCATGAGCATTTGAGTTTTACAGGTTAAATCCCGGCCCAGATAATTAAGCAGGCGCTTCTTTAATGAATTAGCCTTACCAACATAAAGTACCTGGCCCGAACAATCCCGCATTAAATAAACACCCGAAGCATTCGGAGCGCGCAAAATATTTTTTCTTAATTCCGGTGATTGTTCCATAGGGAAGTTTTTATATTTTTATGGGTCAGCCAATGCATAAGCTGCATAAGCTCAACTACACCAAAAATAAAGCAAAAAAAGATATAGGCTAGTGCGGCGCAAAATAATGCCCAGCCAAAATTTAACGCCCGATTCACCAAAAAACATACCGCGGCCATACATAAGGTAGCCGCCAGAATACGTAAAAATGAATTTAATATTTTATGCTCTCCAAAACCGCTCAAACGTTTACTGAGGATAAAAAATAAAAACAAAAAAGAAATTATCCCTGAAATTGAAGTCGCCAAAGCCAGGCCCCCAATTTTAAGCGGGAACATTAATAACGCGTTAAGCATAACATTCATCAATAAGGCTAAACCGGCTATTTTGGTCGGAGTAACCGTATCCTTAAGGGCGAAAAAACAGGATTGCAATATTTTACTGCCTCCATAAGCCGTTAAGCCAATGCTATAAAAAAATAAAGCATTACTCGTTAATCGAGCGGAGTTAAAATCAAATTTGCCCCCGCCAAAAAGAGTAGAAACTAACGGGCCGGCTAAAACCATAAAAAGCGCGCTGATCGGTAACATCACAAAAAAAACTATCCGTAACCCCCAAGAAAGCGTATTTTTAAGATTCTCCTGATTTTCTTCTAATACCTGGGTAGAAAAAGTAGGCAAGATTGCCTGGGCAATGGCATTACTAAAAATACCGATGGGGAATTGTATAAGCCGATAAGCAAAATAAAGCACGGCGACTCCTCCATCTCCCACCACGGCAACTAATGAACCAAAAATTGAATCCACAAAATTATTTAACTGATAGATACTGGAGCTGGCCAACCGCGGCAACATTAATTTTTTGATTTGTACAACCGCGGGATGTTTAAAACACAAAATAACTTTCGGACGTAATCCCTTTTTATATAAAAGAGGAACCTGCACTGCCAACTGTAAAATACCTCCCAACAAAACACCGCTGGCCAACCCGGTAGTGCCTTCCCCAAAAAGCAAAGCGCAAACAATTATCGCGATATTTAATAAACAGGGCGCGAATGCTGAAACCGCGAAGCTTTTAAGTGAATTAAGCACCGCCATAGCATAAACCGCCAGGCCAATAAGAAGAATATAGGGAAAAATAATCCGGTTTAAATTAATAGTTGCTTGCAGCTTGTCCGCGGATCCGATAAATCCCGGGGCGATCAGGCGCACAATCAAAGGAGAAAAAATTATTCCCAATATTGTTATTGCGCTTAAGATTACGGCTAAAAGATTAAGTAAAATATTGGCCAACTCCCAAAACTCTTTGCTGGAATGTTTAAGTCGATATTCGCTGAGAACCGGAACAATTGCCGCATTCGCCGCACCTTCCCCAACCAGATCGCGAAAAAGATTAGGGATGCGAAACGCAATAACAAAAGCCTGAGCATAGATGTATACTCCGAACAGGCGGGCAATAATTACATCCCGAATAAAGCCTAGAATGCGCGAAGTAAGGGTGGCCAGGCTGATTATCGAAGCCGAACGGGCAACCGCCTGATTTTGATTACCAAGAGGATATTTGTTTATTGACATAGCGGATTAATTATGCTAATAATATTGCCTATCGTCATTGCGAGGAGCCACATTCGCTCAATGCAGGCTTCGGCGACGAAGCAATCTTAAAATTAAGGAGAACACATGCCCAGACGCAGAACATCATTAAAAAGCAACCGTGTAAACAAAAGAAAACATACCCGTAATCTTAAAGTAAAGGGACAACTCAAAAAAACGATTAAGAAGTTTCAAGAATTACTTACTAAAGAAACCATCACTGAAGCTAAAACATTCATTTCTAAGGTTTTTTCTCAACTAGATAAAGCCGCCAAGAAAAATATCATTCACCCGGCTACTGCTAACCGTAGAAAATCGCGCTTGATGCGCCGCTTAAGCAAAACCGCATAAACTAACGACTAATTTTTCCAAAGCAAAGGCAGGCTTCAACCTGCCTGTTTTTATTTCCAGGTCAGCCCCCAAAAGAAGCTTTAACTTCCTTCTGGCACTCAAGCTCGTAATATCCTGCTTTTCCCAGGCATAACGCAAGCCTCCCAGAATACGTTCCGGAGCCTCGCCATTTTTAAGCAGTTGATTCAATAGACGCAAAGCAGAATCTGTTTTTCTTAACTCAATCTGCCGATTCAAAGCAAAGGTATCCGGATTAACGGTTTCTTTAAAACGCAACACGCGGGCAAAAGCAGAAAGACCTTTAATAAACTCATCCTTATAGTCATATTGCGCGAAATCCAAAACCAGAACCAATTCTTTGTACGGTTTTTTAGAAAAGGCCAGAAGAAAATCCCGGGATTCCTCATCTAGCAAATGCGCGTCTTTAATTATAATAATTCTTTTAGCGCTTTTTAACGGAATCGACAAAAACCGTTCTTGGATATCTTTTAAAATTATTTCCTTAGCATATAATGTATCCAGATTGAAATCTTGCAGTTCGGGAGGAAGAAACTCCTGCTTTATTTTCTTAAGCTGAATTTCTTTGGCCGCGATATCCTGGCCGATAAGTAGATAAACCATATTACCATTGCTCAACTGTACGTTCAACGATACGGCGGGCCAAATCCTCAACAGCATTGATTACCGCTGCATCTTCGGTTACTTTAACCACATTTCCAGAGGCAAAACTGGTAAAAAAAGAGTAATTACCATTGAAATTATTCTCCTGCCAAAGCAACTTATCCTCTTTGCTATCCCAAAGGCTTAAATTTACGTAAATATTGATGCGGTATTCAGTAATATTTTCACCATTGACATCATAACTTAAAGGATCCTTAAGGTACTCAATCAATTCACCTTTTAACACCAAATCTGCCAAGCCCTCTTTTACCGGCTTAAGATTCCCGTCAAAAAGATACCGATTAATTACCTTTTTAGTAATATCTGTTTCTAACATCGGACGATAAATACGGTATTTATTAGCCGAATAACTTTCCTGAGTTATATCAACTTTATTCAAGAATGGAGCGATATAAATTGTATTATATTTTCCGGAAAGCATGGAACGCGTAGTATAACCGCATCCGGTTAAACCAGCAACAAGTAGGCAGCAGATAGTAGTTAGGAATAAAAAAAAGCTGAGTTTATTTTTCATTTTTCTGCTCCATTATTTGTAATCTCGCCACGGCCTTCGCCGCCCAGGGGCTCTGCGGGTAATCGTTAATTATACTATTATAATAAATTTTGGCGGAAGCAAAAGCTTTTTGTTTTTCATAAAAAACCGCGCTATTGTAGCTTGCCTCTGCCTCTTTCTCCCGGATTTGGCTGATACTTTTTTCCGCGTCCATTGAAAGCACGGCATCCGGATGTTCCTTTACAAACTCCTGGAACTTCTCTTTAGCCTCCTGGGCTGAACCCTGGTCATAAGCAAAACCCTTGGATAAACTTGCCCGGCAGGAAGCAATCTGGAATTTAGCTGCCGCTGACCATTCGCTATCCGGATAACGGGAAACCACTTTATTAAACTCCTCCTCTGCTTCGTAATAACGCATTAATCCTTTTAAAACCAGGCCTAATTTATACTGCGCTTTGGGGGCCAAAACGCCATAGGTGGAATTTTCTACTACCTTACCGAATATCTCAATCGCCGGATTCTCAACGGGTAAAGTTACCCCTAAAGCTTTACGCTTTTCTCCCGACATAAACCTCTCAGCAATCTTATACTCCAGGTCAATAATTTCTCCAATGCGCTCGCTAAATGGATATTTATCGATTACCATTTGATAGGCCTGATAGGCTTCATAGAACTTACCCTGCTTCTCTTCGGTTAAGCCTAAATAATACTGGCTTTCGGCAGCCTCGGCACTCTTAGGATATGCCTTAAGCAACTTACGAAATTCACGCTTGGCCAACTCATAATTATTATTATCGAAAAAAGACTTAGCATATATAAACTGCTCCTTAGGATTATCCTTAGGCAGGTTCTTGGGATTAACCCACTTCCCGCTTTTAGGAGTCCAAATCCAATAGGCATGTGCCGGTTGGATAGATAGAAAAGAAATTACTAACAAACTTAAGATTATGCGTTTCATAATATTATGAATCTATCATAGCCAGAAGGCTTTGTCAAAGATAAAATAGCCCCCCCCTTCCTCTGTAGGGAACAGGCATGCCTGTTCCCTACAAATATATATAGGCAAAAGGCAATTTAATCAAGGCGGCATTTATATTTAAAAGCAGAGTGATTAAAGCCGCGGTGGGCAGGCTAAAAAGATTGGCTAAATCCGGATAAATCAGGCCGGATAAAACCAGAGTAAACCCGCATAAAGTAATCAACGTCGCCAACGGAACAATCAAAATATTAGCCAAGACTGTTATTGGACAAATAATCCGAAAATTCAAAGCAATAATTACCAGCGTGCCCAACCAAGCAGAGAAAGAAACCAGGCAACCCTCGGCAATAAATTTTAATATTTTTATTCTGCACAACTCCAAATGTACCAAGACTTTTAACTTAGGATAAAAATATACAATTGCCAAAACGCTCATAAAGGAAAGCTGAAAACCGATATCAAAAAGTTGCCGGGGATTAATCAGAAGAATAAACAATGCCGCGCTAACCAGAGAATTATATATATCCGGTTGGCTTTTTAAAAGATAGGCTGCCAAAAAAACTAAACCCATCACCGTAGCGCGAATCACCGGATTAGTTGCTCCGGTAATGACGCAATAAATAAGTAAGCAAATTGCAATCAAAATAATCCGCGCCTTACGCCCAAAACGCAAGATTTTAAGCAATAAATTAATCATCAAAGCCACGATGCCTACGTTAAAACCGCTCACCACCAAAATATGCACCGTGCCGGATTTAACCATAGAATTATTTACCAACCAGGGGATATTGCGCTTTTGGCCCAAAACCATAGCCGCAAGTATGCTCGCCGGTATTGGTGGAAGATTCCGGCTAATCACCTGTTCCAGATAAGCGCGCAGCCAAAGACAACCCCGGATTAATCCCACGCCGTTGAATTTATCCTGCCGGATAATTTGACGGTGATCCTTAATCGGCATGACCAAATAAATTCCCTGCCGCGCCAGAAAATCCCGATAACTCTGGCTGCGGCCGAAACTCGGCGGCCGGCCTAAGTTACCCATCAGCATTAAATTATCCCCATAATTTAATGCTAGCTCAAAATCCATTTTAACCAATACCTCTCCGCAACATTTATATCTTAATTTATCTGACTGAATTTGGCGTGCCCGTAAAATAAACCAAAGATGATTGTTTTTAAATTCCGGCTGGCTGGCGATAAACCCATTCAGCCAATATCGTGAACTATCTTTATAAGCAACCAACTTACGAATATGGCAATTCGATAATACCCAGGAATTTCTCATACTTAAGTAACCGGTCAATAGCGCTAAAAATAATACTAAAACTAAGAATATCCAATTTTTTCTTCCCCATAAAGTTACGGCGGCAAAAACCGCGCTGGCGAGCGACGTAATTATCCAGAAATTAATCCGCACCAAACCAGCCAGAATAATTCCTAGGCAATAAAATACAGCTATAACTACCAACGGCCTTTTCATTCCACAAAGAATAACTCTTTTAGTTTTCCATAGCGCTGCTCACCGATACCTTTAACTTCTTTTAATTCTTCTAAGCTACTCAGCTCTTTACGCGCATTACGATACTCTAAAATACGCTGGGCCAATTCCATGGAAACACACTTAGTTTCCACTAATTCTGTCAAGTTAACTTTGTTAAGGTTCAACTTTGCTAATTGCATCGGAGGATAGACCATGCTTTCTATCCGGCAGTTAACTTTGACTAAATTATTTAGAACCAAGCCACAAAATGCTAAACCCAAAAGAAACAAAGTTACTTTTCTCTCTTCGGGGGTAAAATTAAACATAACTAACTCCTCCTGCTTTAATAGACGTTAAAAACAAGTAAATCTAACTAATAAATATCATCGGGGACGTCCTGAAAAGGGACACCCTATTTGAAAATGCCAGTCACTTTGTGGATAAGCATTAAATCATGGAAAGCTAAATAGGAAGATAGTAATCGTTGATGTTTTAGTGTATACTTAACCTATGCTTAAGAAAATTCTGATTATTGACGATGATTACAATATCGCCAAGAAAAGTAAAGAAGAATTACTTAAGGCGGGTTATGCCGTAGCTGTTGCCTATAGTGCTAAAGAAGGAATGGAAAAGTTAAAGGCCCAAAAACCAGATTGCGTGCTATTGGATCTAGTTCTGCCGGATGAAAGCGGATTTAAAGTTGCCCAAGATATCAAGGCCCTGCCTGATTTTGTGAATACCCCCATCATTGCTACCTCTCTAAAACACGAAGAAATTGATAAGCACATTGCCGCTAAAAGCGGGATCACCGTCTACGTCGAAAAACCCATCGATTACCAAAGATTACTCTTTGATATTAAAGACGTTTTAGAATCTTAAGGGGGACGTCCTGAAAAGGGACACCCTATTTGATATGAAACTCTTTATCCAGGATATCTTCATATGGCCGCCCCTGTAAAACATAATTAACATACGCTTCTCTGCGCTTATCATCTGTATCAGCTAAATCTAAATATAAAGGATTCAATAGTTTAACTATGCCATTTTGTTCACCTTTTGCATATAACAAATAACTATTCCAGCGATATTTGGAAAGATCTGTCACTATTTTTGCCCTTAAAGGATTCCTTTCGATATATCGGCCACATTCCAAAAGATAAGCATCATTATCAATTAGCCGACTTTTATATCGATTCTGAAAAATAAACCCTACCGAAAGATATTTCTTTCTAAAATAACAAGCATACCCTTGTAAAATTACCTGCATAAACTTGGGCAAATCTGCTGCTCTTATAGCCTTAATCAATAAATGAATGTGGTTCACCATAAGACAATAATGAAAAATGGAAATTCCGAATCTTGTTAAATTAGCACATATAATATCTAAAAAATATTGATTATCTGATTCATCTCTAAACAATATCCTACGATCAATACCTCTTGTAACAATATGGTAATTGCTTCCATCAACTAATCTTCTAGCGTCTCTAGACATAAAAAATCCTCCTTCTACTCTAATTGACGTAAAAAGAGGTCAAATCTAACAACTATTTTATTACAAGGGTGTCCCTTTTCAGGACGTCCCCATAAATTATATGACAATATTAACTAATTTCTGCGGGATAATGATGATTTTCTTCGGGGTTTTGCCATCTAACCAAGGGATCAATTTTTCGTTTTTCTGCACTAATTCCTTAAGCTTATCTTCTGATATATCGCGGGGAACTTCGATTTTACTACGCACTTTCCCATTAACCTGAATTACCAATTCAACATTTTCTTCTACCAATAACCCAGCATCATATTGTGGCCAACTCGACTTAAAAATGCTCTCTTTGTTGCCTAAAATCTGCCATAATTCTTCCGCAAAATGCGGAACAATCGGGCTAAGCATTATAACCAGGTTAGAAAAAACATCTTTATCCGCGCCATGCTGATAAATTGCATTGGTCAACTCCATAAAACTGGCAATCGCGGTATTAAATTTAAACTCGCTAAAATCCAGGCTTACTTTTTTTATGGTTTTATGCAAACTCTTTAATACCTCTTGATCCGCCTTAGCTTTTAAATTCTCCTGAATACGCCAAACACGGTTTAGGAATTTGAAAGCGCCTTCTAATCCTCGCTGGTCCCACTCTAGCTCTGTCTCCGGAGGAGCAGCA
>JAPLMA010000069.1 GCA_026387255.1 Candidatus Omnitrophota bacterium
CGGTTTAATTAACCAGTTTACCACTAGCGTTACTACTAACCCCTTAGGTTTTTTCCCTGCTTTTACAATGCTGGAGAAATCAATCTGCACCATCATCGGATAGATCATTAACCAAATAAGAATGGCAACCGGAATATTCACGCTCGATATTTCCAGTTTACTCAGAAAGTTTACTCCTGCTGGAAATATTCTTCCGATAATTACACCGGCAATAATACAAAAAATTACCCAGAGAGTAAGATACCTTTCAAAGAATGGAAGTTTTACAGCACTTCTGGTTTCAGTCATTAAAAATTCCCTTTCTGTTATTATGCAACGCCTAACGCTTCTGCCATCTCTTGCATGATTTTATTATTCTCAGCGAATTTTAATTCCGTTGACAGAGGGGCACACTTTGAAAGTTTCTGTTCGCCCTGTAAAAGTCTACAAGCAAAAGCAAGGCATGTTGCTTCTCCACATGCACGGCAATTAGTTTTAGGAAGCCAACCGTAAATCTGCAAAGCGGTTACTTTAACTTTTTCTTCATAGTTCGGTTTTATAATATCACGGCTGGAGTATGTATTATTTACTAGATTTTTTACTTCATCTAATATCACCCACGCATCAATAATGTCATCTGCCTTGGCAATGGTAATCTTAATATTATAGAGATTAATAAGCCGGCGCTCTTTCGCATAGGTCAAAGTCGATGCACCCTTATTATATGAAGCGCCTTTGATAACAGCGTTTATGTAGGGTAAAATCTCTGTTATGTCCCTATTAAAATATCCAATGAGCCGTATCTTTTTCTCATCAGCCATGCATGGCGCCACATAACATAAAGTAATGCTTTTTAAAAACTCTTCATTTGATTCCAAAACCTTATATTCTTGCGCTCTCTTAAAGAAATCTTCTTCATAATCACGATATAAGAATGGGTAATGTCCGCTAACCAGCACATCCTCATCAACAATGGCCCGACACGCTTCCTCTTTATTCTCTTTAGGGACAACTACCGCCAATGTAGAAATATGTTTAAAATCTGCACCATTAGAAAGCAATGCTCGCTGAGCTTTTAGGCCTTCCTCCTGATTAGGAAAAACAATAATTTCGTAGTGCTTGTTCTTGTCTATTTCCAATTGTTCACCTTAAAATAATCTCAAAATATATATGCCTGTATAGTACAGACCAACAAGGATAAATACAACTCCAGTGATCTTCCGAGTATAGTATTCAAGCCGTGTTATTTTATGAAACCAATGACTCAATGATGTCACGCCCAAAGCAATGCCAACAGCAAATACAATAACCGGTAATCCTGTACCAATTCCATAAATAAATGGCAGGACAATGCCACTTTTACTATTGATCGCTAAAGGGATAAGGCTCCCAAAGAATAACGCTGCCGAAATTGGGCAAAACGCCAGAGCAAAAATAAAACCAAGCAAAAATGCACCCGGAGCCCCGGACTCTGCAAGTTTATTATGATGCTTTTGTGAAAGCAAAACTCCCGGTAAACGAATGGTAATTATTTCTAACAAAATAAGCCCGGTAATAATTAAAAGTAAGCCCAGAGCCCTACCCATGTATTTCTGTAGAAACTGGGCAACCTGCGGAACGCTTAATAGGG
The DNA here is from genome assembly GCA_026387255.1 of Candidatus Omnitrophota bacterium. GTDB lineage: Bacteria > Omnitrophota > Gorgyraeia > Gygaellales > Profunditerraquicolaceae > UBA6249. The sequence continues at coordinate 1,610 of JAPLMA010000069.1, forward strand.
AGTTAATAATAATCCATCCAAGAACAGCATAAGAAACCATACGCCCAAGTGTATATGCCAATCCTGAAATGAACACAAAAAACGGATGAGTTATCTTTTTAGATAGAAAAGAAATAGCAGCCACATTACTAGCCAAAGGGCACGGACTTATTGAAGTTAATATACCTAGCCACAATGCTGAAACAAAAGCTATAAATACTTCTGTCATTTGGATTCTTTCAGTAAATCATCAACCCCACTCTTTACGTAATCGATAAATCTCTGCTTATTACCGACATACTCCCAGATCTTATCCATATTCTTCCATTTGATTTCTTTACCGTCTTTTACTAAAGACAGGATAAGCGATTTGGTGTAAAGCTGATAATCTTTACCATAATGTTCGTTGCCTCTATCTTCTACGTTAATAACTTTAAACTCTAGCTTTCCTGACGCAAGCGCATCCTTAAAATTAGTCTCTATGGCTTCCTTGAATATTGCTCCAGCTTATGACAAGTAGAGCAACGCATTATTCCATGAAAATAATAGGCAATTACGTGTACGCCTTTTACGTTCTCTGCTGCTTGAGCTTGCGACGCAAGAATTATTCCACTGCTACTTAGCGCAGCAACCGTCAGAAGAACGAGAAATAGTTTCTTCAATTTTTCCTCCTGTAATTTTCGATGTCGCACTTTTAATTGAATCTTCATCAACTTTTGTTTTACCTTTTTCAAAACCTAAGTCTTTAAGATTGTAGGACTCAACTTTAAAACCAGCGTGTTCAAGTGTCTTCTTGGCGCATGAAACCGGACAGCCATCAATAGAGATAATCTTCTTAGCTGCCTTCGCAGACTCAATCATCCCGGGGATATGAGCCCCAATACCGGCAAGACAAAACATCTTTGCCTGGCCGCACTTGGCAATCGTTCTGCCAACCCGATCAGACAATTCTCCTACATCCGAACTGCCTGAACAAGGAAAAACCAACAATCCTACTTCCTGACACATGCAACTTTTAGCTGACATTCTTAGCCCCCTCCGCTATTTTGAGATAATCTTTTTAATCTCGTCTTTACTCAATACCTTACCTGCCGATACAACGGTACCATCAATAGCTAATGCCGGAGTCATCATTACACCATATTCGGTAATTTTTTCGATATCCGTAACTTTGGAGATCTCAGCGACAATGTTGAGCTCTTTTAAAGCCGCTTCTGCGTTTGCAGTTAATTGCTTACATTTCGGACACCCGACTCCTAATATTTCTATTTTCATTTTTGCCTCCGATATTTTATCTTTTTACAGCAGAAACTTTTATGCTGGCTACCGCACCTTCAGCGTCTTTAAGATTATCAAACATAGCATCCACAGGATAATTTGACTGACTAATAATTTTTACCTCTTGAAATCCAACTTTCTCTATAAACTTCAAATACTCGTCTTTTTCAATAGCTCCGGCAAGGCAACCCACATACGCCTCAACCGACTCTTTAATAGTATCCGGCAAATCTTTGACAAGCACCAAATCTGAAACCATTAGCCTGCCACTAGGTTTTAATACCCTAAAAGCCTCCTTAAATACCTGTTCTTTATCAGGCGAAAGATTAATAACACAGTTAGAGATGATCACATCAATCGAACTATTATCCACTGGTAACTTTTCAATCTCACCAAACCTGAATTCTACATTCGTATAATTGCCTTTCTTGGCATTCACTTGGGCTTTCTCAATCATCTCGGGTGTCATATCAACTCCAATGACACGGCCGGTTTTACCAACACGCTGAGCTGCAAGAAATGCATCAAACCCTGCGCCGCTACCCAAATCAAGCGCCACATCCCCTTCTTTTAAAGATGCGATGGCTACAGGGTTACCGCAGCCAAAGCCTAAATTCGCGCCTTCAGGAACGGCGTTCATTTCCGCATCACTATATCCAACCGTTTTACTTATATCTTTCGCTTTGTTTGAACTACTACAACAAGAACCCCCGGGACAACAAGCGGAATTCTGCGTGACTGCCTTAGCATACCCATCCCTAACGATTCTTTTAATTTCTTTAGCTTTATTTTGCATGTCTTCCCCTATATCTTTTCTCGCTTCATCTTTGAAGCATTTTCTTTGTCGATTTGTTTCTTTACCACTTCCTTAATAAAGTCTAACGCCCCTTCTTTATCATGATCAATCACAATCTGTTCTACCTTAAGTAAATCATCTTCATTAAGACTAATAAGTTTCTTTATCTCCATGCCTTATGCCTTAATTAGAGACACTCCTTTACACGAATTAAATTCAATCTGTAAAGTTACGTGCGTAATAGCAAAATGTTCTTTAAGCGTTTCTTCTACTTGTTTTACTAAAAGGCAGGTTTCGCTAACCGCCATATCGCGCGACACATTGATATGTGCCTC
>JAPLMA010000040.1 GCA_026387255.1 Candidatus Omnitrophota bacterium
CCTACGCCTGTTCCTTTTTTGCCTGCTGTAAATCCATAATCAAATATCTTAGGATACTTAACGCCTTTATATTCATACTTTCCCGGCTGCAGAAATTCTTCCGGAATACCTCCTGCCGTATCAGCTATCTCGATGGTTAGCAAATCCCCCTGCTTATATGCGTGTATATATAACTGCTCAATTTTTGTACCCCTTTCCTTCTTTGTCAATATGTGTTTTCTTTCCATATCATATAATATTCCCACAGAATTATTCCTTATATTAGAGATTGCCGAAATTAAATCAATTCTGCTAGCAGTAATATTGCCTTTAGCTTCACAGCGTAAATTTTTGCTTGAATAGCTATATACCATTGCATGTTGAAGTAACTGGCAGATTTCCTGCGTTTCCATTTCTGGTTTCATAAAAATAAGATTATATACGGCCTGCAACTCAGAAGAAGTGCGTGGGATCAAACGTTCTCCGATATTGTCCTTAACAGAATCATTTTCCCCAAGGAATTTCATCCAAGCCTTATAAATATATTCAAATTGAACTAACCATTCTTTAGTCTTGCCTTTATTTTTTATAATATTCTTTTTTAATGTTATAAAAGCCCGGGCAATCTCTTCGACTTCACCGCCTTGGCTGATTCCAAAATATTCCATAATATTATGTAAATTCGCCCAAACAGGATTATGCCCGATTCTTCTGACACCCACAGCCACGCGGTCGCGAATATATGGATATACGGTTTCAAAATCATTATTTTTAACCGGCGAGGAGGTGCGAAAATAACGCGATATATTTGATCCTTCAGGAAAACTGAAAATCAAAGGGTTATTCCCTGTATACATAGGAAACTCTCCGGGATTATGTTTCACTACTATCCAGGGGATAACTACCGGAGAGATTTTCATAAAACCATTCTCTCCTCTGGCAAACTGGTCAGCAGCCACATCAAGAATGAATTCGCCCGCTTCATCTTTCCTCCTGCCTAAACTTATTATCCAGTAATAATGGAAGTGGGCCTTTAAAATAGCTTTTACCGTTATGTCAAAATCAACTATTTTCATCGTGCCTTCAAGATTATACGACTGTAATATCCGTTTAATTTGAGGGGCAAATCTGTTGCAACAGTAAGGATATCCACGGTTATTACGAATATGCTGATCTTCCATATTATTTGAGTATTTCCTTACTACAAGAATCTCGACGACCTCTAAAAATGCCAAGAATTCTTCAATTCTCTTTTGTGGAAGCCCGTTTGCAAGTAAATTAAACTTTTGCGCGTTCATATTTCTGTATTCTACGGGAATAAAAGGTCGATAATTTGACCGCTGTTGAAGCCCATCCAGAGTTGATTCCTCTTTTTCAAGAATTTGAGGCTTAGGTATTATATGTCTGCCAAGAAAAGAGAACAGCTTGCTTCTTATAGAAGAGCTGGAATAACCATAGTCTGACAAGGACGTTTCTGAAGCTAATCGGGAAGTGTCCCCACCGGAGGCCAGCGGCGAGGCGCAGCACTCCCCATCACGCACACGCTTAAGTAATTCATCTACATTCAATCTCTCTTTTGCTCCATTCAGGTATTCTTTAAAAAACAGTCTAAAAGCATACAGCGCAAGCTTTGAGTCCTGGCCTTCTGCAATAAATTTGACTTTTCTGGCATTATACAATAGGTATCCTGCCTCGGTTAACTCTAACATATCTTTCGCATTAACTTGTTTACCGCCGAACTCTAACGTAATCTCAGATGTAAATCGCCTGGCCAGTTCAGCGATAAATCCTGCGTACGCGTTATGCATTTCAGAGCCAGCATCAAGTACTATTTCTAAAACTCCTTCTCTTCTCTGCCCCAGCGGCGAGGCGCTACGAATTGAAGAATCAAAACCGAAAATTCCTAATGGGATGTTAATTCTATCTCCGTAACCACCATCTCTTTTGACGAGAGTTTCATGCAAACAAACTTTCCCAAATAATGGGCGAACAATATACCATACGCTATCTATTGCTGCCTCGCGTGCTTGTGAATATAGCAAAAGGGCTTCGCTTTCATTACGTTTATTATCCATTAATAAATTTTCCAAGGCATTATTATAAACCGTGATAACAAGTGAATTTTCTGCGCCAGAAGTAATTTTAAACAAAATATTAATTCTGCCTTCGTTGGAAAGATTGTAAAGAACCGTATAATTTATCTCAAGCATCGCTCGTACTACCGCATCAACTATAGAATACAGTCTCTTAAAATTCATTATTTTATCTTGCGGTAAATGAGAATAATTAATATTTGTCAATGACTCAAGAAATGCACTTGCTTGTTGCCAAAATTCTCGCGCATCTGCTTCAAAAGTATCAACTATGCCTTTTCGGTAGCTATTTTTCACAGTAAATGTCTTCTCAATTCTACCCATCCCTTTAGACAATATGTCTAAAAGCGTCTTTGGAGTTCTTATGATTATATCTGTTAAGTCACCAGAATAATTCTCTCTTAAATAGTCTGTGCCGAATCTATCTGGTAATTGCTTTAACCCGGAAATTCGCGCATATTCAGGAAAAAGATGCACATAATTATGCGCATCGCGCAATGTTGGCTCTATAAGAAGATCGTTCATGCTAAAAGATTTGCGTGATGGATCTATATTCCCCAATAGGCAGCCGTACATATTGACAACATTATCGTCAAGCTCAATAAAACCATTTTCTAATAACTGCTCTGTTTTTTCCTGCCAACCCCAATCAGGATACTTCTTTTGTACGCTTTCCAATATTGCCTTTCTCTCTTTAAAATCCTCTTGCTCTATTTCATTAAACATTTGTATAAAAGTCGTGTCTACCAGATACTTCTTGCCATCTGGAGATATAACTATTAAGAAACCCTGCCCAATATCTCCAAATAATACCAAAGCATTATGCGCGATAATTTTTGGTTTTCCTGCGCTTAAAATATGAATTCTTCTTGCCAAATCAAAGCTGGATAAGCAGCATAATCCGGATAATAACACAGCATCAGGAAGATCCTGTGCACATCTTTCTTTACCGACAGCCCGCATCACAGGCCTATTCTGCCTGACTGATTCTTTAATAATATCTTCAAATCGGTCGTTAATGATGTCCACACTCTTTCCTAACGGGCTGGAAGCCTCTTTCTCCGGGAATATTGTTACGTTTATCTGATGCACCTTTCCGAACAGTCCTTCAATCTCTTCAAAAGGTATACTTTTAAATTCGGCCCCTTCTTTTTCCTGCACTTCTGTTTCCTTGCGGTAACCTTCAAAACATCTTCTGATAATAGAATAAAAGCCTTTGGTAAGCAGCCCGTATCGGACTAAAGGAATATTATCTTTTTTGCATATTTCATCAAATAAGTGAAAAACCATCTTGCTAGTAATACCCTGGTGTTGCCAATTATATGGATATGTATATATTCTTATATTTCTAATATAAATTCCTTCCGGCTTAATTGAAAGCTCCATTTCTCCGGCGACCTGATCATTTTTGTATATGGTATAATTCATTGAATTATACTCCCTCTCCAGGGAAATAATACCCTCCCCATCCGGTATATCTATTCGGCTATAATCACCTAAACGGGAAAGAAGCCCGGGTAATTTGCGATATTCATTCTTTATCCCTACTCCTGCGGCGTAATAATCATCCGGCCTGCCCCCCTCAACAAGCTCTACCGGAATCGCGTGATTCTTAAGATGCACATTTTCAGCCGGACATGCAATGCTGCGCCCTGTCAACTTCATATAATTTTCAATAGGAATACCACCCCAATGCGTTATAAATGAAATATAATCATCCCAGATCATGTCCTCAATAGCAATCCTACCCCAGGAAAGATACTGCCTCAGAGAAATTCTCCCCTCCCTGCGGTAGTCAAAATAAGCTTCTCTATCTTCACGCAGCATTTCTCTGTAAGCCGCCGGGGAGATACGTTTCGGCTCTATTTGCCGACAGTATTCTCCAAAAGTAAAATTCTTCTTTGTCTCGGAGTTTATGAAGCTCTTGCGGTTCTTAAGCATCAACAAATAAGTCATTGGGGACATCTCATCCTCATACTCTTGATATCCACCTAAAGGAGTAAAGGTGTACTGACCCTTATCTCCTAGCAGTTCTCTTGTGGCATATATGGCTTCGGTAGCAAGATACGGGCCAAGGCCTTTATCCTGATACTCCTTTGTAACTCCTACTGCGAAACAATACAGGTAATTATCTTGCTCCTCTGATGAGTTTTTGGGCGTATTTTCAATCAGGCTTAATGAATTCAATATATCTTTTCTATTTTTTGCGAATAAAGAATTAACCCAAAGCACCAATATAATCTGTCCTTCAGCATTTCTTATTACAAGATGCGCTCCCGGGTTATTGTTAAATATGCGCTCGGCTTTAGCCAGGGTCAATCTGTACCTTGAGCCCCATATAGCATTGTGAGCATCCACCGCATCGCCTAATTCCTTTCTTTCCATGCTCAAAATAGTAAAGGTTTCCCCTTTTTTAACCAGCGTCTTTGGAGTAATGGCCTTAAACTCTAACAATTTTTCAGATTTTTTTAATAATAGCGCGGAAGAAGCAGTATCCGAATTAAGGCTTTCATGCGTGAGACGCACAATCTGCCATCCCCAAGCAGGCAAATCTCCTCCGATATAGCCATCACGAAAATAGGTTGCAGCATTAGGAGAAAATAAAGAATTACGCGCGCTAACAGAAGCCATTTTCAGTCGCGACTCACTAGGAGCATAATCAAATACTGTATCTAGATTGAAACGAAATCTTCTTTTCTCGTTGGAATAATTCACCACAACTAGCGCATCAGACTCTCCCTCCAGGTGCCGTATGAAAGGAACTATGCCGCCTAAATTCTTATCACTAGGTGTCTCTAATTTTGCGCTGTAAAATTGTCCTTCTGTAAAAACAGGGTGCGCGATAAAACGTAAAACCTCTAGGAGCTGCGTGTCCACTTGCGCATTACCGGTTAATACATCAGGGTATTGAAATTTATAAATTGCCGCATCCGAAGATTTCATGCTCATTTTTACTCCGGCAGGAGTGCCCATGCCAAATATTTGCCGCAATGGCACCAGCGCATATCCCGGAAGGCAATAAAGAATAACTGCCGCAGCCAAAGCGCGCTGCGCGCTGCCAAACGCCTCATGCGCAGAAGGCTCATCATGATCTTCCACAAAATGAATGCTTTTGCGCAAGAAAGCTGGCACCTCAGGTTTCATAAAAAGGTAATCCCGTAGCAAAACTATATTTCCTGCGTGAATTAAATCATAAAATAATTTATTGTAAGTGATAAACCCAAACTCCTGCAGGTTTCCGCTTCTTCCCAACCAAGGAGTATTTTCTTTTCCCGGCCATTCATAGACTTCAGCGATGTTAATCATCCCCGGAAAATTCGCTTTTCCGTACTCCATAAATTCTTTCAGGAATTCTTGCGGCATAATCTTTTTATAAAATCTTTCCGCGCTTATACCTTTAAGCCAGGCCCAACAGTCAAAAATATGTTTTCTTAATGCAGTAAATGCCAAATCTAATCGCGCCCCACCGCACAACGTAAGATCAGCTATTTCTCTTAAAGCAGTATCCAACATAAAACGCCTACCGCTTTTACTCATATAATTTATCTGGGCTAAATTAATCATAAAATCATCAAAAGGCCCCTGGCGCGCATGAGCAATAATGCGTGAATTGACGCCTGAATTTAGCCGGAAAAACGCTTTGTAGCGGGACTCATCATCTAACCAACTCCTCAGATTTTCGTCGCTAAACCCTGCGGTTCTATCCGGAATTATCCTGCGCGTATAATCACTATAATGTTTTAATTCCGCCCATGAATAAACCAAACCCGGCACGCGTAATATTTCCGGAGAATCAACGGCAATATGGTTAGTAACGTAATCCAGAATGATTTTGATGTTATGCTGAGCAAGATATTGAGAAACTTTCTTAAATTCCTCTTTATTTTTGGCGATATTCGGGTCAAGCCGGTATCTATATACATCATAGCCGGAAGCTAAACGCATTATGTTTTCCTCTCCTGCTTCACGGCTCCAATATTGCATCAATCTCTCCGACAATGGGCTGCGCTCCCAAACCGCCTTGATCCAAACCGCCGCCGGCCTTAAACTGATTATCCAATCCCAGAATTCTTGCGGCACATCTTTGATCGTGCCACCATAAGTTTTCACCAATGCTCGCGCATCTATTTCTATAACGGTATGAGAATTTTTCAACCCCTGCGCCAGCGGAGAAGCGCTGGAACCTTTTAATTGATCCATTAAGGCATCAAGCTGTTTCCAGTCCTTTTCCGGACCAAATAACTCAGCGCCTAATTTTCTTACCGGCCTGGCATAGTCAAAATAGCCTAGCTTGACTTTTCCTTTACCAATTATTACCGCCCTTGAAGAAAGTGCGCCATGACAGATTCTTATCTCGGTATGCAAATAACTTAACGCGTTTTGCAGGCTTCTAAGAATTATTTGCATTTCCTGTACGCTGAACTTCCTGCCCTGGCCAATCAGATGGCTCATTAATGCCCCTTCGAAATATTCAAAAACCTCAAAGAACACCGGGATCACTCCGTCATTGTATAAAATATTGGAAACATGAACTTTCAGCAGGTTTTTATGTTCAATGTCTAAACATTGGGATATCAGGCGATTTTTATCCGGGTCCGCGATTATCTTTACCAGCGCCCTATTCGGCATACCGTCCATACTCCATGAGCATTCAAATAAGCCTCCTATAGTCATGCCCAATAGCTCATTCGTTCTAAATTCCAGCTTGTTACGCATAATTACAAGACCCAACGAATTGAGCCTGTTTATCATATTTTCGCAAAGCCCATCTTTATTCTCTTCGTCAACTCCATTGAATTCATCATTTAGCCACTTTCCGATATCAAATAGTGTTTCTCTTTGTCTTACAGGGCTACTTGTCGGCGTTATATCTTTCTTATCATCCGCGGTCTGTAAAGAGCGGCAAAAACGTCCCGCGCCTGTTAATGCGTCAACCTTCATCTGTTGGATATGCTTATTTAATTCCTTGTTGTTGGCGGAGATGACTACGGATGCCATATAATAATTCAGCATAGCTGTAGCAAAATACATAAACGGTATGGTGTCAAACATAGAATCGAAATTGATTATCTTTAACATTGTTTTTGGATATTCAGCGAATAATATGCCGCAGATAAACCCAAAATTTAACAGCTCCGCAAGAAAAATACAGCGGCTGATAATACTCTTAACCCGGCTTATATCCAGCGGCAACCCATTTAAAGAGCGGTAAACCCTATATGCAATATGGGCAGCCAACAACGACAGCGGAACAATGACCAAAACCACATAAAGCAGAGCGAATTTTATTACCGGAAATACATTGAATTCCAACACAGAAGCCAACGGCGAAGCACAGTTAGCAAAATCAACTTTCTCCAGCATAATTGCAAGTGAACTTGAGCTTAATTTCTGGCTGCGGGATTGCACAATGTAAATTTGAGGATAAGCGGATCCATTAATCTTGATTACCCCTTCAATGTCCTGCGGCCTGCCAAAAATTTCCTCAATTTTTACTCCCAGCCGGAAAATTTCTCCGGCTAATTTTAAGCCTGGCTCTTGAGTAAAAATATCAGCGCTATAATCTGTGGCAAGCAAACACTCCTGACAACTCCCATACCCTTCCAAAACTACGGTGAGCTTTTTCGGCTTATCAGCAAAATTCAAGCGAGCGATATCCTGTGTTTGTTTATCATAAATAAATTGATGCGGCAGGCCAGGGCATTTTTCATCTCTTAAACCTGCTCCCAACCCCTGTACCACCTCCAGAAAAAGATGCCTTCTGTCTTTGGTTAATGGGTGCGCTGTATGCATGCCAAAAGAATAATCTCCTATCATAAGCTCCTGTATAAGTACCGCAGGCAAAACATCCACGTGCTTTATGCCATAGAGCTCTCTTTCGCGAAAAGCCGAAAGTCGGGATAAAGATGCGTATGCTAAGTTAATCGCCTGCAAAATATAATAATTGTTCTTAGAGCAATAGAAAGAACCATAAATCCCCACTCCCACTCCGGGATATAGCGGCAGATCTTCAGCATTAGTAGAAGCGCGGATAATTAATATGACGGCTTCCTTAAAGTTTGCATTTACCGAGGCTATAATTTCATTTTCCATCTCTTGCGGAATGTTCAAACCCATAATCTTCCATATTACATTCTCCAAAGCTTCTTTCATTTGTTCGTTATCGGTTAAATTTATGGAAGCTAATAATTTCTCTATTTCTTCTGCATCATATTTGTTGCTTTCAGCATTCATTATTTTAAGGAATGCCGGAAAAGTTAAAGCAATGCTATCCGGCACCTGGCAGATATTCAGAGACTTTAGATATAACTGGAACGCTGCCTTGTGTCCAATTAAACGCTCTATTCCCGGAGCATAGCCTAAAACAATATTAGGCGACTGAAGAGAAGTATCGATTTCTAAGATTTGCGGCCTGGCAATTTCGCTGCGGAAGGTTTTCCTTTGCGCAATTTCTTCTTCGGTTGCCCTTCTAAAAGATACCTGATGCGGTTGTGCTTCCAAAAACATCCACTCTCCTTCCAAATACTCTAACACTCCCAAATCAAGCTCAAGATTTACACAAGGAATGCCGCGCGCGCCAACCCTTACTGAAGCGTGGCTAGTGATTCCCCTGGCTTCAATACTGATAATACCGGTAATACCCGGATAAAATGCCGCCTCTGCCGGATAATCACTGGCCGCGACTATATAATCACCTTGGCTTAATTCCTGTTCATCCAAAGCTCTAAAATCTTTAATCACTTTGAGCTGGCCTACTGCTTTACCTAATGCCTGCGGTATTCCCGTATCTAAACCGTATCTAAACAAGCATTCTGCCCAAAGCTTATTCAATTCCCGTATAAATATCCCTGATACAAACATAAGCTTGCTTTCTAAGAACGCCTTATTTTTTAAAGGGTTATCCTCGTTTCTTAAAGCTGCCAACTCAACTAAAAATTGCGTCCAGAGCCTTATTGCCTCACTATAGCTGCCGCGGGAAATGCTGAATTCCAAATCGGAGATTGACTGCGTAATAACCCTGGCATCATTTGCAGTCAGTAATAATTCTATAGTCAGTTCTCTAACTAAAAGGCCCAATAACTTTAAATATTTTCTTAAATAATCAAATCTTAAAGGAAACAATTTCTTTACTTTTAATAAATAGGAATTATTCTGCACGTCAGTATCCTTCACCGGCTGGATTTGGATTTCCTGCGGGATTTCAACTGCCGGTTCAAGCCATTCTTGCGCGCTCTCTCCGAGAAATGCCCTAAGCTGCGGACGCTGTTTTAAAATAGCTGAAAAGATCCCAAATAACCTTTCTCTTTTATACAAACCACCGTATAATGCGTTATCTTTGCGTTTTGCTTGCAGAGTAACAACTTTTCCAACAAATCTAAGCAGGGATACATCCTCTAATGAAGGGAACCTTTCAGTTAAATTCTCTAACGACATATTCAACATCGTATGTATTAATTCCTCTAGCTGATAAACCGGCTGATAAGTGTGGCCTTTTATGCTAAGCTGCTCATTTAATATTTCTTTCCTTATAGCGGCATTTACCAGCTTGCCAAAGAAAGAGGCTTCCAGGCTCATTAATATAATGTGCCACTTGACATGATTAGCTAGCTTCATTTGGGTTAAAGTGTTTGCTGCCGCATCAGGATGAATAAAATAAAGCGCCCTAAAAATATCTATAACCCCAGCCAAAGCCTCAACTTTCCGCGCATAACTAAGAAAAATGAAATCAAACCCCTCTTTAATACGCTTTTCAGAAAAATTCACAAATAATTGATTTATATCAATAAATTTTGATTTTTCAGTTCCTGATCCTGTTGTCATCCTGCTTCTTATCCCAGAAAGGAATTTTCCTGCTTCTTCAAATGCATACTCAGAAGGTATTTTCCAGGCGGCATCCCAATGCGCAGGCAGATTTTGCGCAATTGATGAACTTGCAATTGAGCCTTTAAAAAATACTAACGCGCCCAATAACCTATCGTCGTTCAAAACAGCCAACGGCGAGCTGCCTTTACCTGAACCCTGAAGATTATCAAAAGCATGTTTTTTATTCAATAAAATGCTTGCTTCATCTAAAGCAGTATACAAATCCATTATCAAATTATTTCTTTTATCAATTACTGCCAGGACCAAATTATTGCTTAACGCTTCCTGAACTTTATCATTATCAGCTTCGGCAGTTATTAATATCACCGGTACTTCATTCCGTATTCTTTCTGCTAACCAGACCCCTGTTTCTCCAAGCATATAGTAATCAGAACAAACTATCTCAAAAGGGTCTCCTTGTTTTTTAGCTTCATCATAGATTCTCCAGGCCTCTTCGGCACTGAAGGCGGTTTCTACAACAAAAAAATCTTTCTTCACTGATAGCGTCTTTATTAGCCACCTTAACAACGTCTCTTTATTTTGAAACGCGTTGATAACATATTTAGCATGGACATGTTTTTCCCAACATTCAACCATTAACACTAAATCGTTTATCAATAACCTATCGTCATCTACGATAAGAGTTTTCTTTCTTTGCCTTTCTAAACCGTTTTCGAAAATATTGGCGGTGTTTGCGACTTCATCCGTAAGCGGTGAGGAGCTGCCGCGCCGGAATTCAAATAATAATTCACGCGATAATTCCCGCTCAGCTTTCGCAAGTATTCCCAGGTTGATTTCACCGTTAAAAATATATTCCCTGACAATAAGCAGGCTTCCCTTAAGCACTGCTTGCGTCGTGCTCTCATCATCAATATCCTGCCGGATAAAAGGATTTTTCATTACGCACCTACGGGCAAATCCCTCGGCATAACCAGCCAAAATTACCGCGGCAAGTATGCATCGCATTACCTGCTTATCTACAGATCCAAAATCAAACCCATCATTTTCTGCTTGTTTCATAAACTCATTTACATAAGGCCAAAGAGGCCCCAGGCTTCCTTTTTCAAATAAATCTTTGCCGTATTCAAACGC
>JAPLMA010000076.1 GCA_026387255.1 Candidatus Omnitrophota bacterium
CTTTAATTCCGGAATCACCTGCGGCGGTAGACTAAACTCATCTAAACCTAAACCCAAAAGAATAAGTGCCAAAGACGGTTCCCCGGCCATCTCTCCGCACATGGCGACCTTAATTTTAGACTGATGCGCTGCATCAATAATACTCTTAACTAATCTTAAAATTGCCGGATGCGCCGGATCATAAAGATAAGCAACTTTCTCATTACTCCGATCAACTGCCAAGGAGTATTGAATTAAATCATTTGTCCCGATACTAAAAAAATCTGCTTCTTTAGCTAAGATATCCGCAGTCATGGCCGCTGAGGGAACCTCCACCATCACTCCCACCTCAATTTTATCATTAAACTCCAACCTCTTCTGTCTAAGCTCTTCTTTAGCTTCATTAAGAAGGTGATTTGCCTGCCGTAATTCCTCAACCCCGGAGATCATCGGATACATAAGCTTAAGATTTCCATGCGCTGAAGCCCTAAGGATAGCGCGTAGCTGTAATTTAAATATATCCGGGCGCGCTAAACAAAATCGAATCGCCCTCCACCCTAAAAACGGCTGCATTTCATGCGGAACTTTAAATTGCGATATAAATTTATCTCCTCCGATATCCAGGGTGCGAATAACCACCGAATGCGGATTCATCTCTTGGGCCACATACTTATAAGCCTGGTAATGCTCTTCTTCAGTAGGAGAATCCTTGCGATTCATATAAAAAAACTCAGTTCGATACAGCCCGATTCCCTGGCCTCCGTGCAACTTGGCACTTGGCACTTCGTCCGGAAATTCAATATTCGCATTAATCAAAATTATCCGGCCATCGGTAGTAACTGCCGATAAATCTTTAACCGACAGAAATTTATCCGCGATACCTTTTAACTTTTCAAGTTTCTGTTGATATTCCTTCAGCGCTTGCTCATCGGGATCAATAATCACGATCCCCATGCTGCCATCAACAATCAATATGTCTCCGGAATTAACTTTAGAAGTAATTCCCTCTAACCCTACGACTGCGGGAATCTCCAAGGATTTAGCCATAATCGCGGTATGTGAAGTCTTGCCGCCGATATCCGTAACAAAAGCCGCGACATTCTTGGTATACATTGCCGCGGTATCCGAAGGAGAAATATCGTGGGCCACAATAATCGCCTTGACCCCAATATCACCTAACCCCTTCTTCTCTTTCCCGAGAAGATTTCTTAATATTCTTTTGCCGACATCATTAATATCTGCAGCGCGCTCCTTAAGGTATTCATCCTCAATTTTTAAAAACACACCGATATATTTCTTTAAAACCTCAGAAAAAATATACGCAACATTAAGTTGTTCTTTTTTAAGGCGGCTGATCACTTCTTCAATGAGCATCCGGTCTTCAAGGACCAACAGATGCGCATCAAAAATCTGCGCTTCATCCTGGCCCATATCCGAACTAATCCTTTTTTGCAATTCAATAATCTCACGGCGAGTCTGAATCAACGCTTCTTCAAAGAGCTGAATCTGAGTGGGAATATCTGTCCAATTAATCGCTTCGCGTACAACGACAAACTCCTCTTTCCCGAGCACGTAAGCCGGTCCGATACTAATACCGCCTGCAGCAGCAATTCCTTTTAGTTGAATCATAGCTCTTCCTCGCTACTAATAAGCTTCTCTAACTCTACCAACGCAGCTTCGGCATCCGCTCCATCTGCCTCAACGACAATCAAACTATCCTTCTCTGCTCCCAACATTAAAATACCCATGATTGATTTACCGTTAACCTCTTCGTCATCATGACGCACAGTAATCCGGGCATCGAATTTATTAGCGATCTGTACAAATACAGCCGCCGGACGGGCATGTAAACCCTGTTTATTTTTTACAATTAATTCTTTTTTAATTAAAGCCATATTTACTTATAAATTATTATCCTTAAATCTCTTCAATAAAACTTAAAATAATTTTGGCGAGCTTTTCCGGATCATGCCGAATTACCCCGTCTTGAATCATACTAAAATCTTCCTCGATTACCCGCACCCCAAGATTCTCAATCTTCTTGCGGTCATTAATTACCAAAAACGAATTATCCTGAGAGTAGCGCTTTAAGATCTCCGCTGGCACCTCGCCATTATTCACTACACAGTAATCCAGAATCCGTTCATGGCCATGTTTTAGAAGAGCTTTAATATGATCAGAAACACTATAGCCATCAGTTTCTCCTGGTTGAGTCATTACATTACAAACATAAACTTTTATGGCTTCCGATTCTGCGATCTCTTGAGTAATCTCTTTAATTAATAAGTTCGGAATTATGCTCGTGTACAAAGAACCCGGCCCCAAAACAATAATCTGCGCTTCTTTAATTGCCTTTAAGGCATCCGGCGTAGCCAATGGCGACTGGGGAGTAAGGCTAACTCTATTGATTGGCTTTCTGGCCTGAGGAATCTGCTCTTCTCCGATAACCATTGAGCCATCAGAATAATGTGCCACCAACGTTACGTCCTCCAAGGTAGAAGGAATAACCTGACCGCGTAAAGCTAAAACTTTACTGGTTTCTTTAATTGCCTTTTCAAAATCACCGGTCAGGCGCGTCATTACCGTAAGAAAAAGGTTGCCGAAAGAATGCCCGGAAAACTCGGAATTGGCATCAAACCGAAATTGAAAAAGATCCCGCATCAATGTTGGAGCGTCCGCTAAAGCCACCAAACAGTTACGTATATCACCAGGAGGCAAAACATCAAACTGTTGCCTAAGTCTGCCACTAGAGCCACCATTATCCGCTACCGTAACTACGGCAGAAATATTAGAAGTATAATTTTTTAAACCGCTTAAAAGAACAGATAATCCTGTGCCACCGCCAACGGTAACGATACGCGCTCCACGGCTTAACTGTTTCTTTTGATACAAAATATCAATTAACTCTGTACCTCTGCTGGAGGGAACAAATACGGCGATAAAAGAACGCATTAAACGCTTGATGCCCAGAATTAAAATTATAATTCCAGAAATGACAATCAAGGCATCCAAAATTTGAATCAACCAGAATTCTTCGCTACGTAAATTAGCCGTACCTAGAATTAAAAAAACCACGCCCAGAGCACTTAAGCCAACCCAACGCTTAATTCCTATACCCGGATAGAACCATTTTAAAATATCGCTAGAGTTAGCTTTCATTTTTAGAAAGATTGCCTGCTTAAAATATGACTAAAAAACAAAAAGAACAGTTCTGCTTTTCAATCAGATCAGGCGACGGCAAAACAGAACCATCACCTAGATTCTTAATGCAATGTCAAATCTTTTTTTCATCTTCCTGCGTGATAACCTTGATTACGGATTTTTCATCCATACAAGTGCGTAAGGTATCACGAAAGTATTTATCCTTTAAGAGACGCGATATTCTAGCTAAAGCTTTAAGATGCGGGCCGGCGGAATCCTGCGGAGCAACCAATAAAAAGAAAATATAAGCTAATTCACCATCCAGGGAATCAAAATCCACGCCCTTTTTAGAAAGACCAAAAGCAGCAACGAGCTTATCCACACAATCGCATTTGGCATGCGGTATAGCGATACCTTGACCGATGGCGGTTGATCCTAAAGCCTCTCTGGACATCAACGCGTCAATGAGCTTATTACGATTACGTTTTTCTACATCGCCGGCTTCAATTAAAAAATCCACCATTTCTTTAATTACATCTTCCTTATTGGTGGATTTTATATCAGTGAGAATAGCCTTTTTCGAGAGAAAATCCATTATCTGCATTTGTTGCTCCTTTCAAATAATAAACGAACATACAAATAAAAGCGGGAGACGGGATTCGAACCCGCGACATCAACCTTGGCAAGGTTGCGCTCTAGCCAGCTGAGCTACTCCCGCAATAAAGCAGAACTAAGAATTAAGAACTAAGAATTAAAAAATTTACCAAAATTCTAATTTTTCTTTTCTTAGTTCTTTTCTCTTAGATCTTAGTTCTGAATTACTGGGCGGAAGAGGATTTGAACCTCCAAGGGTTGCCCCAATAGCTCCTAAGGCTATCGCGTCTGCCAATTTCGCCATCCGCCCGGATATTTCCTCCCTCCACCAACTAATAAACTTTGCTCCTCGCTCAAACCTATATGATACGGTTAAATTGACACATTTTTGGTATCGCTCGGAGTAAAATTTTTTAAAACCAAAAAATTTTATGAGCCTCCCGCGACTCGAACGCGGCACAACCACATTAAAAGTGTGGTGCTCTACCTGATGAGCTAGAGGCCCAAAATTAATCAAACCCTAAACACGAAACTCGAAACTCGAAACAAATCCGAAATCCTAAATCCGAATACTTAAAACTCAAGCACTTCCTTCTCTTTATTCATTAAAAGCTCGTCAATCTTGGCAATATACTTATCTACTACCTTCTGCAACTCATCAATACCGCGAAATTTCTCGTCTTCAGAAATAATTTTATCCTTTTCCATCTTTTCAACAGATTCTTTAACTTCTCTTCTAATCGTACGCAAAGATACCCGGCCATCTTCAGACATTTTATGCAGTAATTTAGCCATCTCCTGGCGCCTTTCTTTAGAGAGCTGCGGAACAGTAATTCTAATTATCTTGCCGTCATTAGAAGGACTAACCCCCAGATTAGATTTCAGAATCGCCTTCTCAATCTCGGCAATCGCAGTAAGATCCCAAGGCTGAATAACGATCAAATGCGCATCCGGCGCAGATATTGCTGCCAACTGTTTTAACATAGTCGGAGTTCCATAATAATCAATATGTAAGCCTTCCACTAAGCTCGGAGACGCCCTACCGGTCCTTACTTCATGAAACTGGCGATTCATCGATTCAAAAGCCTTTTTCATTTTTTCTTCAGTATTATGTATTGTTTCCTTGATCGACATATTGACTTTCCTCCGCTTAGCTTACCACCGTACCAATTCTTTCGCCTAAAATTACACGCTTAATATTACCTACACAATTAAGATTAAAAATCACAATCGGTAATTTATTATCCATACATAAACTGATTGCGGTGGCATCCATTACCTTTAGCCCCTTTTTAAGCACATCAATATATTTTAATTGAGTAAACTTTCTGGCCGCTTTTACTTTCATCGGATCAGCTGAATAAACTCCATCAACTTTAGTGGCTTTCAGAATAACATCAGCATTAATCTCCATCGCCCGTAAGGCTGCCGCGGTATCCGTAGTAAAGTAAGGATTGCCGGTCCCGGCAACAAAAATAACTACTCTACCTTTTTCTAAATGCCGGATCGCTCTTCTTTTAATATAAGGCTCAGCTATCCTTTGCATTTCAATCGCCGTCATCACCCGAGTCGGCACGCCTGTTTTCTCCAACGCATCCTGTAAAGAAAGCCCGTTAATTACGGTCGCCAACATCCCCATATAATCTGCGACACTCCGATCCAGATCCAGGCCTCGGCAAGCAGTGTTCTCCTGGCCACGCAGTATATTACCGGCACCTAAAACTACTGCCACATCCACCGCCAAATCTCTAACCTCTTTAATCTGGCGCGAGATAGCCAAAAGCACCTTAGGATCTATACCATGCGTTTTGGCGCCGGCGAGTGCCTCACCGCTAAGCTTAAGGACAATTCTTTTATAAATCGGTTTAACCATTTATTCGCCGATCTTGTAGCGGATAAACCTGCGGATAACGATATTCTCACCCATTTTCCCTACGATACTACCTAAATAATCTTTAATCATTAAGCTTGGATCTTTCACAAAAACCTGCTCTAACAAGCAATTACTCTTATAATAGTCTTCTTTATTTTTTTCATGTTTTAGAACTTCATCCGGAACATCTTCCTTTTTAATATATTCCGGACTAGTTGCGGCAATCTGCATCGATAAATCTTTGGTAAACTTAGTAAACTCTTCATTTCTAGCCACAAAATCTGATTCGCAATTAACCTCTAACAAAACTCCAATTTTATTGCCATGATGAATATAACAATCAATCCTACCCTCTTTGGCAACGCGGCTCTGCTTTTTAGCGGCAATCTCCAAGCCTTGCTTACGTAATAATACCACTGCCTGCTTGATATCGCCCTTAGTCTCCTCTAGGGCTTTTTTACAATGCGCAATACTTGAACAAGTTATATCTCTTAATTCCTTAATTGCATTAACTGAATTCTTCACTCCGCACCCTCTTTCCTATTCAATATTATTTTGTATTTATCATCCTGGATTTTTAATATATTAACCCACAATACTTAAGCAGCGCAAAGCTAACCTTTTTTTCTTAATTTCGGCTTAATTTCCGCGGCTGCCTTGGCGTGCGCCCTTTTCACAGCTGAGGCATCATCAGGCGGCTGGCTATCCTCAACAATCTCTTCAATTTCTTTAATTTTAACCTCTTCTTCCGGAAGAACCTCAGTAGAAATATCAACCTTGACCTCTTCTACCTTAACCCCTTCCTGAGCAAGATAGGACAGAAATTTCTTTCTTCCCTCGATAATCGTATCGGCGATAATCGAAACTACCGTGCGAATAGATTTAGTGGCATCATCGTTACCGGGAATAGGATAATCTACCAAATCAGGATTGGAGTTAGTATCAATCAATCCAATGATTGGAATCCCCAGCCTGCGCGCTTCGCGTACCGCAGTCTCTTCTTTTTTGGTATCCACAACAAATGCTGCTTTGGGCATACGTTCCATAGGAACAATTCCTGAGAAATTTTTATTAAGTTTAGCCAGTTCTTTTTCCAGGCGCGCAATTTCCTTTTTAGTCAACTTCTCAAATGTCCCATCAGTACGCATCTTTTCAATATCCTTAAGGCGATTGATGCTTTTTTTGATGGTAGCGAAATTAGTCAACATACCGCCCGGCCAACGGTCAGTAACGTAATACATTCCGCTACGGATGGCTTCTTGTTTAATTACATCCTGAGCTTGCTTTTTAGTCCCCACAAAAAGGATGAATTCTCCTTTTGAGGTTATCTCCATTAAAAAATCCCGGGCAGCATTGATACACTCCTCGGTCTTTTCCAAATCAATAATGTAAATACCGCTTCTTGAGCCAAAAATGAACTTCTTCATTTTGGGATTCCAGCGTTTAGTCTGGTGACCAAAATGTACACCCGCTTCTAAAAGTTGCTTGATTAAGTCTGATGGCACGTCTTTAATCCCCCTTCTTTTGGTTAATAATACAGTAAAAAGTTAATTGTGTAATTATAGCAAAATTTTACCTATTTGCAACTAATTTTAACTAGTTTTTATTTGTGTAACTCTTGCATTAAATGCAGCCGCTTATATAAACCGTCCCTCGCAATGAGTTCACTATGTGCACCCGATTCAACTATCACCCCTTTATCCAACACGACAATCTTATGCGCGTTCCTTACCGTAGAAAGCCTGTGCGCAATTACAAATACCGTACGGCCCTGAATAAGCCGGTCCAAGGCCTCTTGAACAATACGCTCTGACTCTGAATCCAACTGAGAAGTAGCTTCATCAAGTATTAAAATAGGCGGATTCTTAAGCAAGGCGCGCGCTATAGCAATTCTCTGGCGCTCACCCCCAGAAATACGCACCCCCCGATCTCCAATCGTAGTATGATACCCTTGCGGCATCCGGCTAATAAAATCATGTGCATTAGCTTGAATGGCTGCCTGCTTAATCTCCTCATCAGTTGCACAAAGTTTACCGTATGCTATATTTGCCCTAATCGTATCATTAAAAAGAATTGTCTCCTGAGAGACAATCCCAATTTGCTGGCGTAACGATTTTAAAGTAACCTCTCTAATATCTGTACCATCAATACATATTTTGCCTTTCTTAGGATCGTAAAAACGCGGAATTAAATCTAAAAGCGTCGTTTTTCCCGTACCGCTGGGGCCGACAATAGCTAACATCGAACCATAAGGAACATCTAAGGAAATCCCTTTGAGGACTTGATTATCCTCATAATTAAACCAAACATCGCTAAAAACTATATTCTGCTTAAACTCCTTTAATTGGCGGGCAGAAAGGGTATCTACTACGCTGGGCTTAGCATCTAAAACTTCATAAATACGCTCACTAGCGGCCGCGGCCTGCTGATTCAAGGAAGCTACTTGACTTAATTTCTTAAATGGCCTGATTGTAGATAAAAGCGACCCGATAAACAATCCAAAAATACCAAAAGAAATTTTTCCGGCAATCACTTCCTTGCCACCAAGCACAAAAACTAACACTCCGGCAATGCAGCCGACAATTTCGGTAACCGGGCTCAAAAGAAGCGTACGCTTGATAGACTTCATTGATATCTTATAATAATCATTATTCACTCTATTAAACTTATTTATTTCATATTCTTCCATATTAAAAGCTTTTACGATACGCGCGCCAGAAATAGTTTCATAAAGTATAGAATTGGTATCTGCTGCCTTCTCCTGTGAAGCTTTAGATAGCTTTCTGAGCTTCTTGCCTACTACGCTAATTAAATAACCTAAAAGTGCTAGAGGTGGAAGAATAAAAACAACAAACTTTGCATAAATAAACAAGGTTAAAGAGAAAAAAATAACCACCTGTAAACCCTGGTACACTAAATCCGTTGAGCCATATGAAACAGCATTTTCCACAATCCTGGCATCATTGGTAATCCGCGACATCATCTCTCCGCCGCGCTTATGCGTAAAATAATCCAAAGAGAGTGACTGGAATTTAGTATAAAGCTTGGCTTTTATATCCCTGACAATACACTGGCCGATATCAGACATTAAATAACTTTGCCAGAAACCAAACAGTCCCTTAAGGGTAAACAGCAGGACGATAGCGATAGCCATATAGTTCAGCAGCGCTGCGGGAGTAAAACTATTGATTTTATCCACAAAGTCCGATAAAAACAAGGGTAACTTAGTAGGGATAATGATTTTTTTATTAGTGAGAACTTTATCCGCCAAAGGGACCATCATGGCTAGGGATACTCCGTCAAAGATGGCCGAGAACCCCATGCAGATAGTAGCGATCGTAAACTTTCCTGCATATGGCTTAATAAATTTCAGTAACTTCAGATAATCCTTCATCTTTTACCTTTCTTTAAGAAGGTTATTTTAACATATCCCCTTAACCATGGCAAACCTTTTTATTGCATTTAATGACTTTTATATGCTTGAGACCCCTCTCTCTGTAGGGAACAGGCATGCCTGTTCCCTACTATTGCTATTTTACCTACCGAGGCAAAAGCCGAAAAGCTAATGTCAGCCGCCAAAAATACAAAAGGTCATCAACATGTCTTTATATTTTAGTTGAAAGTAAGCTTACACTTTGCTATGATTAGTTTATGAATAAACTCAGAATAGGCGTAATCGGAGTAGGGCATTTAGGCAGTATTCACGCTAAGCTATATAAAGAAAGCCCAAATTGCCAACTCATGGGCTTATGCGACAGGAATCAAGAATCTTTAAACCAAGCTTGTTCTAATTTAAAAGTAGCCGGATATACTAACTATCAAGAACTCTTTAATAAAGTTGACGCGGTAAGCATTGCTGTACCCACTTCATTGCATCATAAAGTTGCCGCAGAGTTCCTTAAAGCAGGCATCCACACTCTGGTTGAGAAACCTTTTACCCTTACCTTAAAAGAAGCTGACGATCTGATTAAGATCGCCGCTAAAAATAAACTTACCCTCCAGGTCGGCCACATCGAAAGATTTAATTCCGCATTCGCCGCTACCTTAAAAATTATTAAAACACCGAAATTTATCGAATGCCACCGGCTCTCCAGCTTCCCCAACCGTTCACTGGATGTGGGAGTAGTGCTTGACATTATGATCCATGATATTGATATTGTTTTAGGATTAGTTAACTCTCCCTTAAAAAGAATTGATTCCGTAGGGGTAAATGTTCTAACTAAATTCGAAGATATTGCCAACGCCCGCCTAACTTTTAAAAATGGCTGTGTGGCTAACCTCACTGCCTCACGCGTATCTGATGATTCAATGCGTAAGATCCGCATCTTCCAAGAGGACACCTACATTTCCCTAGATTATAAAAACGCTGAAGCATCGGTTTACCGAAAGATTGACTTAAGAATAACTAAAGAGAATCTACCGATCGAAAAAGAACAACCTTTACAAAAAGAATTGGAATCGTTCATCACCTGCATAATCAATCAGGCCACCCCTCTGGTGGACGGTAAAGTTGCCCGGGACGCCTTAGCCGTTGCCCTGGAAATCCAAAAACAAATATGGCGCAAATAAAAAATATCTTTATTGTCTGCGGAGAGCCCTCCGGAGATACCCTGGCCGGAAATCTTGTAAAAGAAATTCAAAAGATTGAGCCGCAAATAAAATTTTCCGGCGTAGGAGGTTTACAACTAGCTAAAACCGGCGCAGAAATTTTCTACAATATTAGCAACCTTTCCGTCATGGGTTTTTTTGATGTTTTAAAAAAACTTCCTCGCTTCCTAGAATTAAAAAAAATAATCCTGAAACGAATTAACACCCATCAGCCTGATTGTCTAATTTTAGTTGATTTTTCTGGTTTTAACCTACGCTTGGCGCAAGCCATCAATAAACGCATACCAGTTATCTATTATGTCAGCCCTCAAGTTTGGGCTTCCCGGGAAGGTAGAATAAATAGTATAAAAAAATTTATCTCTAAAATGGTTGTTCTTTTTAAATTTGAGGAAGAGTTTTATAAAAAACGGGGGATTCAATCAACCTATGTCGGCCATCCTTTAATAGACCTGGCAAAACCAACATTACGGAAACAGGAATTTTTAGATAATTACCAAATTTCTCCTGACAAAAAAATTATTGCCCTGCTTCCCGGATCACGTATACAAGAAATAAAAATAATGCTGCCCTTGATGCTCGAAGCTGCCAAGCTTATTCATGGAACAATCTCACAAACACAATTTATTATCGCCAAGGCTTCTAATCTAGATACGCAAATATATTTAAACGAATGTAAAAAATTTAATTTAGATGTAAAAATTATCGATGGACTTACTTATGATTGCCTAAATAATGCCGACGCAAGCATGGTCTGCTCAGGAACAGCTACTTTAGAGGCAACAATTATGCAAAAACCTTTTGTAATCATATATAAAACTAATATTCTTAATTATCTGCTTTATCGACCACAGCTAAAGATTCCTTACATCGGCATGGTCAACATTGTGGCCGGAAAAGAAATTGTTCCAGAATTTATTCAGTTTAAAGCTAAGCCAAAGATGATCGCAAATTCGATTCTTAAATTTCTGCAAGACCCCAGTTCCTCTGTCCGATTAAGTCAAGATCTGTTAAAAGTAAAAAATGACCTCGGTGAACCTGGGGCTGCCCAGCGCGCCGCAAGATTAATTCTGAATTTTCTCCAAAAATAATCAAGTTTAGATAATGGGTGGCTTGGGTGTTTTCGTAGCGCGTCAGCGCAAGAAAATACCCAAGACAGGACCCATTATCCTATTACGCTAATATGACTTTGCTATTTTTATCCGCTCATTAATCGGCGGATGAGTAAAAAAGAGGAATTTAATTATTGGATGGGGATTTCGATCAGCAAGATTTTGCTCAGCCAACTTCTCCATCAGGCTGATAAACGCCGCTTTGGCGCCGGTAACTTTAAGCGCCAACAGATCCGCCTCTTTTTCAAACCTACGGCTAAAGTATGCTTCCAAAGGCTGCATGATAATCCCAAAAAGTATAAAATAAAGAAAAACTAATGGCAGACTGGATAAATGCTTAAGAGAATTTAATTTAAATATCCCTAAGCTATAAACACTGGTCTTAAAAATCAGATAAAATAACCCCAGAGTTACTAATGAATTTAAGGCGATCAGTTTAATTATATGCTTAAGTCGATAATGCGCAAATTCATGCGCCAGAATTACCTCAACCTCATCATGAGTATATTTATCTTTTAAGGTATCCGCCAAGAGCACGCGCTTGGTTTTACCCATACCCGTAAAAGCGGCATTGCCTTTAAGTGTTTTTTTACTTAAATCAATCTCTGAGACTTCCATTAGTTTAATCTGCATTTTAACCGCTAAATTAAAAATTTTCTGACGCAAAACTTCATCTTCTAGCTTTTTGTACTTAAAAAATAACGGGATAATTAAAACTGGGGCCAATTTAGCTAAAACTACGCTAAAAACTATCCAAAAGATAGAAATTACCAACCACCATTGATTAAACCTACCCAAGATCCAGTAAAAAGATAAAATCAAGATTAAAGAAAGTATATAAGCCAATACCCCGGACTTTAGCTGATCCGCCACCCAAGCCCCTGTTCTTTGTTTAGAGAGGTTAAATTTATGCTCCAAAGTAAAACTCGTATAAAAATTAAGCGGAAAATTCAATAAATAGTAGAGAAACAAAATAACCAATAAATACACGCCAATTAATAAATAATTAGGCCAGCCGAAACTTTTAAGAAAGTCCTCTAAAAATAAAGAAAGCCCTGATCCTAAAAAAATTAGAAGCAGAGCTATGCTATAAACCGTATCAATT
>JAPLMA010000109.1 GCA_026387255.1 Candidatus Omnitrophota bacterium
ATATTCCGGCTCCATTTTATGCTCAGTTATATTTTCGCATCTCACCGGGCGAAATGTGCCCAACCCCACATGTAATGTTACATAGGCTAAATTAACCCCCGCGCCATGAATCTGTTTAAGCGACTCTCGCGTAAAATGCAGTCCGGCGGTAGGCGAAGCAAGCGCACCTACATTTTTTGCATAAACCGTCTGATAATAAACCGTATCTAAATCCTCAGGCTCGCGTTTAATATAAGGCGGCAAAGGAACAATCCCATAATTATAAATTGTATCCGCGTCCAGCTGTTTAAAACTAATCTGACCTCGGCTACTTAAAATTCCGGTAATCTTACCCGCGGCAAAAACAATCTTTTCACCAACTTTTGTGCGGCTGGGCTGAACCAAGCAAGCAAAAGTTGTACCATTAATCCGGCGGGTAAGTAAAATTTCCACCCGGCCGCCGGTAGACTTCTTCCCCATTAATCGACAATGCAAAACCTTGGTATCATTAAGCACCAACAAATCATTTTTTTTAAAAAATCCAAAGATCTCTTTAAATACCCCATGGCTAATCGTGCCGGTTTTTCGATTTACGATTAAAAGCCTCGCCTCTTCTCTTTTTTGCAAAGGATACTGAGCAATCAGATCTTTAGGAAGGAGATAATCAAATTCAGTAAGCTTTAACATATTTAATTAATTAAACAGTAAAAATATAGGGGACGGTTCTATTAAGCGGTTTTATGAAGGATAGAACCGTCCCCTTTATTTAATTCAGATAACCGATTAATTGATCGGATAAATCGTCAATCGAATAGAGAACTATGCCGTCGGGAGCCAACTCCGTAATCAAACGAAATTGGTTAGAAAACAAATCCGGATTATCTTTCATCAAAAACACTCCTATACCAACATAAATTTTACCTTTACCGCGATGACCCAAGCTACTTTTTACCGTTTCTTTAACAAATTGATTGTCTTTGGTATAAGACATCAACACCACATAATCAACAATTCCCTCTTCTAGCCAAGCCGACCAGTCGGCAAAAGCGTTGCTATATGCGCGCTCGGTAACCGGGATAACCGCGCAAGAAACCGCTAAAGCAGCGGATTTAACTTTAACTAAACTATAGATTTTACGCACTAAATCCGTAACCTGTTGACGTTTCCAATTATCCCAAGCCAAATACTCATCTTCATTATTCAGCGTATCTAAAACATTAATCCCGGTTTTATCGCGAAATCGCTCAACATTCATCGCTCCATAACCATAGGTTAAACCGAATTTATTAAACCTTGAACCGGGAACAAATGGAATAGGCGATGGATAACGCATATAATCTAGGTGTATCCCGCTAAATAACGGATAACGATTAATTATTTCATTAATAATTGTCAGCATGTACGACTCTACCTTGGGGTCACCCGGTTCTAAAAATATCATATCCTCTCTGGAATAATATTTATCTAACTCAGTACCGGTGGAAATCTTTGATAATCTTTGATACTGATCCCGGGTAAGAATAGAATTACCGTACTTATTCAGAATATCCGCTTTTTCATTTTTCCCTAATCCTAAAATATTTACCCAAGCAAAAACTTTAATATTATGCTGTCCCGCTTCCCTGAGTAATAAATCCAGCGTATCCAACCCGGCCGCGGCAACCATCTGGTCATATTTTGTTTTATCGCAAATCTTGGAATCATAATAAGCATTACCCGACTGAAAGATCTGCAGATAAATTTCATTTATTTTAGCCTTATTGCATTGGGCAATCAAATTATGCACTCCTCCCTCAGAATAAAGCACTTTTTTCCCGGAAAATACCGACACCCAAACACCTCGAGCAACAACCTCCTTAGCTGGAATCTGTTTATCTTCAGCTAAAACCAATCTTAAGCTAAATAAATATACAAATAAAATTATAACTAGTATTTTAAATTTTCCGATTTCTTGCATTGTTCAATCTCCGAATAGCTACAACCACAATATTTCTGACGATAAATACCTTTATGCTTCGCCTCTATCTGCGCCTGTTTAAAACCAGACCGAAAATCTTCATAATAAAAATCTACACCTGTTTCCTGGCTAATTTGATAACCTAATTGTTTGAGCAATTCGTGATTCTGATACGGGCTGACCAAAAGAGTAGTACTAAATACCTTAAAACCATTTTTCTTAGCCTGGCGGGCAGTTTTGCGCAAACGCAATGACCAACAATTTGCGCACCGCTGACTCAAGAGTTCTGGAGTATTAATTGCCTGAAAAAAATCGGATTCCTTATGTTCAGGATACTCTACATCAAGAAGAAATTCCTCACTTAAAACTTTTAATCCCTCAACACGCCGATGATATTCACTAACCGGATAGATATTAGGATTATAATAAAATCCGCTAATTTTAAATCCCTGATCTTTTAACCTGCTAAAAGGATAGATTAAACAAGGCCCACAGCAGATGTGCAGCAGGATATCCATAAATAACTAGAAGATTTCTTCCTGTTGTTCTTGATTGAACTTTAAACCAAAATGCTCGAAAGCCTTGCGCGTAGCTAAGCGGCCCCGCGCAGTACGTTTTAAATACCCGGCCATTAAAAGATACGGCTCGACTGCATCCTCAATCGTATCTACCTCTTCATTAAGGCTGGCCGCCAAAGACTCAATCCCCACCGGCCCGCCGCCGAATGACTCCAAGATTAATTTTAAGACCTTGCGATCCAAATCATCAAAACCTGCCTGATCAATACCCAGCTCATTAAGGATCTTAGCCGCTGACGCCTGATCAACGTTATCGATTTTTAAAACCTGAGCGTAATCCCTCACCCGGCGCAAAAGCCGATTGGCGATACGCGGAGTTCCCCGGGAGCGTTTGGCAATCTCTAAAGCTGCCGCCTGATCAATTTTCACCGATAATAACTGACTGGAATTCTTTATAATTATAGCCAAGTCTTTAATTTGATAAAAATCCAAACTATAAAATATTCCAAACCTGCCCCGCAGCGGAGCAGCTAATAAGCCGGTACGCGTAGTTGCCCCGATTAAAGTAAACGGCTTAAGATTAAACTTAATTGTTTTAGCGTATGGCCCTTTATCAATAACAAAATCGATCTGAAAACTTTCCATGGCCGGATATAAAAATTCTTCAACCACTTTGGACATCCGGTGTATCTCATCGATAAAAAGAATATCTCCGTTTTCCAAATTAGTCAGTATGCCGATTAAATCTCCGGCCCGCTCAATCGCCGGCCCGCTGGTGGCGGTAATTTTAGCGCCCATCTCATGCGCAATAATATGCGACAAGGAAGTTTTACCCAACCCCGGAGGCCCACTTAAAAGCACATGTTCCAGAGGTTCTTTCCTCTCCCTGGCTGCCTGAATGGCAATTTTTAAATTATCCACCACATCCTTATGGCCAACAAATTCACTAAATTTCTTTGGCCTTAAGGATATATTTAAAACTATATCCTCTTCAGATTCCTTGATATCAGTAATAACGGAATCAGCTTTCAGTAGCGCGTGTCTGGTCTCTTCGCTCATAAGGAATAATATTTTCTTTGTTTCTGGCTATAATTATATCTTCAAATTCCACGTCCTGGCGAGCGACAATTTCTTTCATTTTTGCCAGCTCCAGGATCGCCAAAAAGATCACGATAATCTCCATTTTGTCCTTGGACTTAGAGAATAACTCGGAAAGCTTAATTTCTGTTTGTACCAACAACAAGTGCAGAATATCATGGACTTTTTGTTCAACCGTATACTGATCCTTAATTACTTCATAAAAAACTTCGCGCGGTATATCTTTTAAAGCCTGAGAAAAAGCATTAATCAAGTCAAAAATACTGGCTTCGAAATATTTATCCCCTTGCTTATCAAGCGCATTAGTATTAGCCGGCAGATCGGTTTTCGGGCGCTTAAAAACTTCCTGCTGGATGATCTCCCTTTGCTTTAAATTTTCGGCAATTTGTTTAAACTTTTCATATTCCAGGAGCCTTTTTACCAATTCCGCGCGCGGATCCTCTTGTTCTTCTAAAACCGCCAACTCTTCTGCCGGAAGCAACATCTTGGATTTTATCTGCATCAACGTGGCCGCCATGACCAAAAATTCTCCAACAATATTTAAATCCAAAAGTTGCATTAAGTTAATATACTCTAGATATTGCCCGGTGACTTTGGCAATCGGAATATCGTAAATATTAAGATGGTCTTTTTTTACTAAATATAATAACAGGTCTAACGGGCCTTCAAACATCTCTAAGCGGATTTTATAATTCATATTTTAAGCAATCCTCTTACTTCTAAAATAGTTTTCTTGGCCAACAGGGATGCCTTTTGCCTTCCCGCCGATAAAATCTCAACAATCTGCTTTTTGTCTTTTTGCAAAACCTGCCTTCTTTCCTGAATCGGCGCCAATAAATTAATAAGCATTGCGGCCAATTCCTTTTTACATTCCGTGCAACCGATCATCGCTTTTTCGCAACGCTGATGAATCTGATTTTTAAGCTGAGGCGAAAATGCCGCGTAATAAGAGGAAACGCTGCATTTATCCGGATGCCCGCAATCAGTGACGCGAATACGCTCTGGATCTGTAAACATACCCTGCACTTTTTTAAGAATAACCTCAGGCGTATCAGTCAAAGCGATATAATTATTATAACTCTTACTCATCTTGCGGCTATCTAAGCCTAAAAGACGAGTAGTCTGAGTAAGTAAAGCACGGGGCTCCACAAAACAAGTTGTTTTGTAAAGATGATTAAACTTCCGCACAATCTGTCGGGTTAACTCTAAATGCGGCAACTGATCCTCACCCACCGGCACACTATCGGCTTTATAAAGTAAAATATCCGCAGCTTGTAAAACCGGATACCCTAAAAAAGCATAAGTGCTTAAATCGCGATTAGCCACTTGCCGCAACTGTTCTTTATAGGTAGGGCAACGCTCAAGTAATCCTAAAGGGGTAATCAAAGAAAGAATAAAATAAAGCTCCAGATGTTCCGGCACCTGCGACTGAATAAAAATAGTAGATTTCTCAGGGTCAACTCCACAAGAGAGCCAATCAATGACATTATCCAACATGTTTGCTTTAAGTAAATCCGGATTGGCATACTCAGACATCAGCGCATGCCAATCCGCGACCATAAAGAAACAGTCATACTCATCTTGCAGTTTGGTCCAATTGGCCAAAGCACCCACCAGATGGCCCAGGTGTAATTTACCCGTAGGCCGCATGCCACTTAATATTCGCTTTTTAGTCATATTTTAGTCCAATATAATTTTAAACTCGAAACACGAAACCCTAAACTCTAAACAAACTCGAAACTATAAACTCGAAAACCGAAACATTGTTTACGAAGTTTGGAGTTTCGGATTTAAAGTTTAACATCATAACTTTCTCGCGATCTTCTCTATATCATAAGCTTCAATAATATCACCTTCGACTAATTGATCAAACCCACCAACCGCAATCCCACATTCAAACCCTTCGCCAACCTCGCGGACATCATCCTTAAAACGCTTAAGGCTGGAAATCTTACCCTCAAAAGCTACCGCACCATTGCGCATCAGTGTAATCATACAGTTACGATTGATCTTACCCTTGGTGACGAAACATCCGGCAATAATACCGGAATGAGAAAGTTTAAACATCTTTCTAACTTCCGCCTTACCTAAAAACACTTTCTTTAATTTTGGATCAAGCATTCCTTCCACGGCAGCTTTTATATCATTGGCTAACTCATAAATAATGCTGTACATCTTAACTTCAATTCCTTCTTTAGAAATCAGCTCTTTGGCCGGCTGATCAGCGGAAACATTAAATCCTAAAAGTAACGCATCAGAAGCTACCGCTAAAATTACATCTGAAGTATTGATATTTCCTGCCCCCATATGTATGATATTAATTTTTATCTCGGAAACATTCAATTTATCCAGTGTGTCTTTAATCGCCTCCAGCGACCCCTGAACGTCTGCCTTAATGATTAAATTTAGTTCCTTAACTTTACCTGCGGCAATCTGAGCATGCAATTCTTCCAGATTTACCCTTTTGACTTCTTTAATCTGCTGTTGCTTCTGGTTTTCCACGCGCGCCTGAATTAAACTCTTGGCCTGCTTTTCATCTTCAATCACAAAAAACTGCTCCCCGACCTGCGGAATTCCATTAATCCCTAAAATTTCTACCGGAGTTGCCGGACCAACAGTAGCTACTCCCTGCCCCCGGTCATTGAGCATCGCCCGAATCTTTCCATATAAATTACCGACGATTATATTTTGATTAAGATGTAATGTACCATTCTGCACAAGCAGTGTAGCGACCGGCCCTTTGCCTCTAGCCATCCGGGCTTCCACAACTACTCCAGAGGCAAGACGATCAGGATTAGCCTTTAACTCCATCATTTCGGCTTGTAACAAAATCATCTCAAGCAAATTGTCTATCCCCGCACCGGTTTTCGCAGAAACCGCAACCGTAATTGTTTTCCCACCCCAATCCTCAGGATTTAATCCAACCGCCGCTAACTGTTTTTTAACCATGTCCAAATTTGCCTGCGCTTTATCTATTTTATTGATCGCCACGATAATCACTACCCCGGCAGCTCGCGCATGGTCGATTGCTTCCTGAGTTTGCGGCATAATTCCATCATCAGCAGCTACAACTAACACCACAATATCAGTAATTCGCGCGCCGCGCGCGCGCATAGCGGTAAATGCTTCATGACCAGGCGTATCTAAAAAGGTAATCTCCCCTTGCGCAAGACTAACCCGATAAGCACCAATATGCTGAGTAATCCCACCATGCTCACCTTCTGTAATTTTAGTCTTACGTATAGCATCCAAAAGAGAGGTCTTACCATGATCAACATGCCCCATAAAAGTAACTATCGGTGAACGGCTCTTTTGCTCCTGCGGCCTATCTATTTTCTTATGCTCCTCTAAAACCACCTCTTCGGCATTAAGCGCTTTCTTAATTCCAAAATTATATTTTAAACATAACTTATTTAAAACGGCCTCATCTAAAGTTTGGTTAATTCCAATCATTATCCCCATACCCATGAGATGTTTAATCAGAATCGAAGATTTCTCCTGTAATTTTATGGCTAAATCTTTAACCGTAATCGGCAACTCCAGCTCGATTTCTTTTTCCGGTGCAGCCTGGACCTCAACCTTTACTTCCGGTTCGATTATCGGTTTAACCTCATGCCTAACCTCAACTTTAGCCTTGACCTCCGGCTTATGCACAGGTTTAACCTCAACTTTAACCTTGGCTTCCGGCTTATGCACAGGTTTAACTTCAACTTTAGCCTCAAGCTTAACTTCCGGCTTGATTACCGGTTTAACCTCATACTTAATCAAAACTTTCGGTTCAGCTTTACTTATCGGTTTAAGCATCGATCTAAATACCGGCTTAATTATTTTATTAGTCTTTTTTATTAATGTTTTAAACTTAGGTGATTTAACCACAAGTTTAGACTTAGACGCCTGAGCTTTGACCGACGGCTTCTTAGTTTTTGCATTCGCTTTAACCTTAAACTTAACTTGCGATTTTTTTACTATTATTTTTTCTTTTTTTATTTTTGACATATTTTCTCTTTCCTGCCTGCCAAGTTTTGTGGCGGGCTTGCCCGTCAAACTTGATGGCGAGCTTTTATATTATAAAACTACGATAGCTTTTTAGCTTCTGTAATGATTTTCTGGGCCTTCTTTTCACCAATGCCCTTAATCTTAGTCAACCCCTGCACCTGAAGTTTAATTATATCAGCTACATTCTTAATTCCTACTTCCTTTAAACTCTCGGCAATCTTGGAACTAACTCCTAAAAGGTCTCCTAAGGAAGTTTCCTGCTTGCTTTCTTTTTTTACCTCTTTTTTAACTTCCTTTTTAGCGTCTGTTTTAGTTGCTTTTTTGGATACCTTTTTAATTTCTTTCTTAATCTTCTTAATCTTGACCAACTCCGGTTGACTCGCGACTGCTTCTGTCGCGCTAACCGCTACTTCTGTTTTACCGCCAAGTGCCTCAGCAGCAATCATACTCTTCGTGCGGATATCCAGCTCCCAACCAACCAGCCGGGAGGCCAAACGCACGTTCTGACCGTGCTTACCGATACTCAAAGAAAGTTGATCATCATCAACAATCACCCCGGCCTTCATTTTATCCCGATCTAATTTGATCTCTGAAACCTTAGCCGGAGAAAGTGCAGCCTTAATATATTCACGTACATCATCATTAAAACGCACGATATCAATTTTCTCACCCTGTAACTCATTAACAATATTTCTTACCCGATTACCGCGCATCCCCACGCAGGCACCCACGGCATCAACCTTATCATTCTTAGAGTAGACCGAAATTTTAGTACGTTCACCGGCTTGGCGCGATATGCCTCTAATCTCCACGATTCCCTCATAGATCTCCGGAACCTCTAATTCAAATAATTCTTTAACTAAATTTGGATGAGCGCGCGAGAGGATAATCTGCGGGCCCTTGGTGTCTTTTTTCACCTCCACCACATAAGCCCGAATACGCTGCCCCTGTTTAAATTCTTCTTTAGGTGATTGTTCGCGCTTAAGTAAAACACCTTCGGCCTTACCCAATAAATCTACAATCACATTACCTTTTTCAAAACGATAAACCGTACCGCTGACAATCTCTCCGACGCGGTTCTGAAATTCCACAAAAACCACATCCTTTTCTGCCTCGCGCATTTTCTGGATAATTACCTGACGCGCAGTAGAAGCAGCAATACGCCCGAAATCAATATTAGTAATTAATTCATTATTGCGGAAAGCGCGAATCTCTCCAGTAGCTCGGTCAATCTGAACCTTGAATTCCTCATCCGGTTTTAAATCAATTACCCTTTTAACCGCACTAAGCATAGCGCTTTCTACGGCCTCCAACATAATTTCTTTCTTAATTCCCTTTTCTCGTTCAATCTGTTCAATAATTGCTAAAAGTTCCTGACTCATTTTTTTATTCTCCAGTTCATATTATATTACTAATTGTGCCTTATTTATTTTTACCAGCGGAATCTTTAAAATCTCACCACGCACCTGCAGATACACAGTAGCTTCATCCGCCTTGCTAATTATCCCTTGCCACTGGCATTTGCCGCTCACTAAATCATTAAGGAAAAATACCGCTTCTTTATTTAGAGAACGTAAAAAATCACTTTGCCGCTTAAGCAACCGATCAAGCCCCGGAGAAGAAACTTCTAGTATATAACGCGATGCGATAATATTTTTTTCATCTAGCGCCTGACTTATCTGCCGGCTAAGCTGCGCGCATTCATCTAAATTTATCCCGCCGCCTAAACGATCCGCGAAAATGCATAAAAAAATATGCGCCCTTTCCTGGCGATAAATTACATCTACCAATTCGAAACCTTGGGCAACAAATTTCTGCTCAAACAATAATTCTAATTCCTGCTTTATGCTTTCCCTATCCATATCCATAACTTTTCTAAATAACAATAAGTCTAGAGATCTCTTCAACTGCCTGTGACCGGGGTTTGATTATCTTTTGTTTAGTCGAGCGCACCTTGATCTCAATGGTCTGTTCAACAAGCGAATTGCGGCCAATAACCACTTGTAGAGGAATACCTAAAAGATCCGCGTCCTTAAACTTCACACCCGCGCGCTCATCGCGATCATCCAAAAGCACCTGGTATCCTAAACCCGCCAACTGATCATGTAATGTGATTGCCTCCTGCATAATTTGGCTATTCGTCACATCCAGAGGCAAAACTAAAATCTGATAAGGAGCGACCTCCTGAGGCCAAATAATTCCTTCCGCGTCATTATTCTGCTCAATGATTGAGGAAACCAAACGCGATACGCCAATCCCATAGCAACCCATAATTATTGGTTTGAGTTCTCCTTTAGCATCCGCGAAATTTGCACCTAAGGCCTGGCTATATTTTATCCCTAATTTAAATATATGGCCGACCTCAATAGTATTAACCTTATCCATCTGAAAGTTACATTTAGAACATAACAAACTATCAGTATTGAAAGCTTTAACCTGGTTACATTTCTTACATACCAAAACTAGATCTTCTCCCTGCGCAGCCGGCACCATAAATTCATGAGACTCTTTACCTCCCATAACCCCAGAATCTGCTTGTGTGATTAAAACAGTCAGCCCGCAACGCTTAAATATTCTTTTATAAGCCTCATACATTAATTGGTAATTTTTATCTAATCCCACTTGGTCCTGATCAAAACTATAGGCGTCTTTCATGATGAATTCACATGCGCGAATTAAGCCATTGCGCGGCCTTATTTCATCGCGAAATTTAGTTTGTATCTGATAGAGCACTCTGGGTAATTGCCTATAGCTAGAAATTTCACCTTTAACCAAATCCGTAATTACCTCTTCATGAGTGGGGCCTAAAACAACATTTCTTCCGCGACGGTCAATAAATTTAAACATTACCTCACCAATATCCTTATCCCGGCCGGTTTTCTGCCAAAGCTCTAAGGGCTGCAAAGCAGGCAAAAGCAACTCGCTAGCGCCACAAACCTGCATCTCTTGACGGATTATTTTCTGGATATTCTCTAAAACTCTCAGGCCTAAAGGCAGATAAGAATACGCTCCGGCCATAAGCATACGCGCCAAGCCCGCACGCAACAGTAATTTATGGCTTAAAGATTCTGCTTCCTGCGGCGTTTCTTTAAGTGTGGGAATAAATGCCTTGCTCCAATACATATTAATCCTTATTAAATATTTCTTTTGATAAATTCACGCTACTTTTAGGGACTTTAATCATTTAATTTTCTCTATCTCTCTTAAGAGTACTTTTACGCAATCCTTAAAAGGAATTTTTCTCACCATTTTACCCTGGTTAAAAAATAACCCAGCGGATTTTCCAAAAGCAATACCCATATCTGCCTCTTTTGCTTCTCCCGGGCCGTTAACCACGCAACCCATCACTGCTACTTTTAAAGGCCCAGCTGTCTTTAAACTTAAAGTAGAATTTATCTTCTGCTCAAGCTCCTTAACCACACTCACCAAATTTACTTCACAGCGGCCGCAAGTAGGACAGCTTATAATTTGAATATTGTTATTTATCAAGCCCAAAGACTCCAAAATACACTTTGCTGCCCTGACCTCTTCTAGCGGATCATCCGTAAGCGACACCCTTATTGTATCACCAACGCCCTCAGATAGCAAAACCCCTAAAGCAATGCTGGATTTTATTATCCCCTTATACACAGATCCGGCAGCAGTAACCCCAAGGTGCAAAGGATAATTACAAACTCGCGATATCTTACGATAAGCGGCTATAGTGTCCAAAGCATTTGAAGCTTTAAGCGAAATTACTATATTGTCAAATTTAAGTTTTTCTATCTTTCTGATATAACCTAAACAGGAACGCACTAACCTCTCTGGCATCCGCGTGCGTTTTGCACCATGTTCTTTAACTGAACCAGAATTAAGCCCAATACGTAATGGTACGCCGGCATACTTTAAAGCAGAAATTACCTCTTTAATCTGGCTATCCTTATCAATATTTCCTGGATTAAGCCGAATCTTATCCGCTCCATTCTCAACAGCAGCAATAGCTAACCGCCAATCAAAATGTATATCCGCGACCAACGGTAAATTTGTGTTTTTCTTAATCTCTTTTAACGCCCGAGCATCAGTAAAATCCTTGATTGCTAAACGTACGATCAAACATCCCGCATCTTCTAACTGGTTAATCTGCTTAACTGTTTTAGAGACATCAGCAGTCTTAGTTTTAGTCATTGATTGAATGGCGATAGGATTGAGGCCACCAATCCTTACCTTACCAATCTTAATAACCTTACTTTTTCTACGCTGAATCTCCATATTATTTTCCTACCCACTTACTTATTTTCTCTCCATAAAGCCTCAATATATCATTATAAGTAACGAATAAAGCAAGCATAATCATCAAACTCACTCCGATGTTATTAACTATCTGTTCTGCCTTTATACCCAATGTTTTTTTTCTAAACTTCTCTAACCCCAATAAGAATATATGCCCTCCGTCTAGAATAGGCAAAGGAAGCAGATTAAATACCGCCAGACTTACACTTAAAACTGCCACCAGATGCATCACCGCGATTAATCCTAATTTTGCGGCTTTGGAGGTAATAAAAAATATACCTAAAGGCCCGGCCATAGAATCACGCATAGACATTTTTCCAGTTACCAGGCGCCATATTCCTTTATAAGTCATCACGGTTAAATCAAACGTTTTCTTTAATCCCAGATACGCGGATTCAATCAGCCCATGCCTTACCTCCAGGACTTCATCAAAAGGAGTAATACCGATTATACCCAAAGATTTCTTTTCTCCTAACTGATTATCAAGAACCTTGCTCTTAATCGCTACATTGAATTTCAACTTTTGCGCATTACGGATTAATAAGAGCTCAATTGAGTCAGAAGCTTTATTCTTTTGAATCTGATTCTGTAAATCCTCCCAAGAATCAACATTTTGGCCATTGATCGCTATAATTTTATCCGCTACCTGCAGGCCGGCATCTTTAGCACCATATCCATCAATTAAACCGCCAACCTTAGTGGTCAATGTAGGATACCCCGCAAACAAAATAAACCAAAAGAATAAAAACCCTAAGATATAATTTAAAAGCGGCCCACAAAAAATAATCTGAAACCTTTTACCGGGTGATTTTGAAAAATACTCATCAGCCTTGCCTTTACATTCTGCAAGATTATCTCCAGACATCTTCACATAGCCACCCAAAGGAATAAGACTTAAAGAATATTTCGTATCTCCAATTATCTTAATAAACAACTGCGGGCCAAAACCTAAAGAAAATTCTTCTACGCGTACCCCTGCTCGACGTGCAGCGATAAAATGCCCAAACTCATGGACAATAATAAGTAAGCTTAAAATTAATATAAAAACCAAAGTTGCAATCATTTAACCTAACCTCCCCACTACATTATAAGCCTCTTGCCTTGCCCAAGCATCTGCCTGCATGATATCGCTAAGCGAAGGATTGGCTAAATTACGATGTTTACACATCACTTTTTCAACCACTTTAGGTATAGTCATAAATTTTATGCTTCCTTTTAGGAATTTCTCCACGCTCACCTCATTAGCCGCATTTAAAACAGCCGGCAGACAACCCAATTGCCTAGCTGCTTGATAAGCCAACCCCAAACAAGGGAATTTGTTATAATTTGGTTTGGCAAAATGCAACTGTTTGAGAGAATAAAAATCTATTCTCGGAAGTTGATTGGCCAATCTTTTAGGATAAGCCAAAGCATACTGAATTGGTATGCGCATATCAGTTGCAGAGAGTTGCGCCATTACCACTCCATCAACAAACTCAATCATCGAATGAATTAAGGCTTCTGGATGTATAAGTACCTTAATCTTATTTACCTCTACGTTAAACAAAAACATCGCCTCTAAAATCTCTAACCCTTTATTCATCAAGGTCGCTGAATCTACCGTGATCTTTTTCCCCATTTTCCAGCGCGGATGATGCAACACATTATTTATAGTAACAGAATTCAGTTTTCTTTTAGAAACATTCCTAAACGGGCCACCCGAAGCAGTTAGATAAATCGAGCGAATACTTGCCTGATCCTGACCTAATAAAGCCTGCCAAATTGCTGACTGCTCGCTATCAATCGGCAAAATATTTACCTTATGCTTAAGCGCCAAACGCATAATAATTTGCCCAGCCATAACTAAAGCTTCTTTATTCGCTAAAGCAATATCTTTGCCGCTTTTAATCGCACTAATTAATGGCCCTAAGGCTGCCGCCCCACTAACCGCGAACACCACCTGGTCTATACTCTTATCCTTTACCAGCTCTTCTAAACCAATCTCTCCACAATATATCTTAACCGAAGAAGGTATTTTTTTTGCCAGCAATCTAGCTTTACACTCATCCCTGACACAGACGTTTTGCGGCTTAAACTCTTTTATCTGTTTATACAAACTATCAATATCAGAGTTAACCGCTAACGCCACTACCTGAAAACTACCCGGAAATCTACGCACTACATCCAGCGTACTGGCTCCGATTGAACCGCTTGAACCCAAAACAGCGATATTTTTCATTTTGTAATTGCGCTAAGATAAAAATAAAAAACCGGAGCGGCAAATAACAAACTATCAATTTCATCAAGCACTCCGCCCATCCCCGGGAATAAATTACTTGAATCCTTAACCTGACAATCACGCTTTAAAAGCGATTCAGAAAGATCCCCCAATTGCCCCAAAACACCTAAACCCAAACCGATTAAGATAAGCTGCACATAATTAAAACCTAAAAAAATATTGCACGCCAACGCGCCGATTATACTAAAAATTAAACCTCCCAAAGATCCTTCAATAGTTTTATTCGGGCTAATCCTCGGTATCAAAAGATGCTTACCAAAATTACTTCCCACTAAATAAGCGCCAATATCACCTAACTTAGTAATGATTAACAACGCCGCTAAAAATGCTAAACCTGAGTCCAAATACCTAATTTTAATTAAAAAACTAAAGAACCAAGAAACATAAAGTATACCAAAAAGCGTAGTAGAAATATCTACAATTACACCAGAGCTATTTCTACGCTTAAACTGCATCAGGATAAGAAATAACAAAGCCAAAACGATAAATAAAAGCTCCCAACTTTTAGTCGGCTCGAATCTAAACACTATAGAAAGCGGAATAATTGTACCTATACCAATCCCGAAATATTTGTAAATATTTATTCCTTTTTTCTCGAGCATTACAAAATATTCATAAAGGCCGCCAATAATAAATATAACTACCCCCAAACCGCAAAGAAACCTGGAAAAGATAATCGCGACTATAATCGCGATAAGAATTACTGCACTAATTAACCTCTTGGTCAGCATCAATTCCTCCAAATCTTCTTTCTCTTGTTTTAAAATCACGGATTGCTTCTTTTAAATCATTGATTGTAAAATCCGGCCAATATTTGTTAAAAAAATATAACTCCGCGTAAGAAAGCTGCCAAAGCATAAAATTACTAATCCGCATCTCCCCGCTCGTGCGAATTAATAAATCCGGATCGGGCAAATCAGCGGTATAAAGATAACGTGAAAATATTTCAGGAGTAAGCTGCTTTAATAAAGCGTCATCCTTAAGCGCATAAGTTGTAAACCGTTTAACCGCGTCCACAATCTCCTGCCGGCTGCCATAATTTAAAGCCAGAACAACAATTAAGCCGGTATTATCTTTTGTCCGACTTTCAGCTTTTTGGATCTTTTGCTGAATAAACTTAGGCAATGGATTACCTTGGCCAATGACTCGAAAACGCATATTGTTACGCTCTAGTTCTTTAATTTGGCCATCTAAGAATTTATCAAGATAACGCATAAGCGCATCTATTTCTTTTTTTGGCCGATCCCAATTTTCAGTAGAAAAAGCAAAAAAAGTAACTATCTCTACTCCAAGTTCACTTGCGCCGCGAACAATCTCCTTCAACCGCTGCACGCCCCGGCGATGTCCGGCAGTTCGCGCGAGACCTCTTTCCTTGGCCCAACGGCCATTACCATCCATAATAAAAGCTATGTGCTTAGGGATTTTATCCTGCATACTACTGATGAACCTGGTAATCTATGTCCGGAAAGAGATTGTCTTTAGATTCAACATCCGCAAGCCAATTTTCGTCAATCTGATTAGACTTAACATCTTCATAAATCCGGTTGAACCTTAAAAGATGGTCTTTAGTGCGGCCGACCGCATAACTGGTATGTGTACCGGTGCCTAAAATAAATGCCCAATCCGAACTCTGTGCCAGGAGCAATTCACGCAAAGCCTGATTCAAGGCCCGACGCTCTAAACCCTGGGCGCCGGGATTATTCCTGACCAATTCACTCATCCGCTCTGAAGCTACATGCAAGTGACGGTAAATCCAATCATTGGTTCCTTGCAACCACATTTCCGAATACCCTTTATAACCCCAACTAGAGAAAGACGGAGTAACTACCTGATTACGCGGATTCTGATCTAAATATTCGCTCGGAGTGATCAAGCTAATTTCATTCTGGTCGCAAGCAATTTTACGAAATAAGAAATCCAACCACATCGGGCCCTCATACCACCAATGCCCAAAAAGCTCAGCATCATAAGGCGAAACAAGAATCGGGGGCTTACCCATCAGGTCGTTGAGATAACCTGCTTGTTTCTGACGATTAAACATAAAATTACCCGCATGCTCTGCTGAGCGATCCTTTGCCCACTGCGCGACGTAAGGCGACTTATGATTGCTGTTACCTGTAATCCGGTAATATTTGATTCCCGTATTAATGCGTACTCCATCCGGATGAATATAAGGCTTGATATAATCAAACTCCAGATCAAAACCTACATCCCGGTAAAATTCTCGATAGTTATAATCGCCAGGATAACCTTCGATAGAACTCCAGACCTGCTTTGAAGATTCCAGATCCCTGCCAAAAGCGGCTACTCCGGTCCCCTTACAATAAACCGGAGCAAACACCCCATATTTAGGGCGCGGAGTTCCATGTAATATTCCATGCGCGTCCGTAAAAAAATAACGTAGCCCTGCTTCTTTGAATATTTCATCGTGTCCCGGACAAAAACCACACTCCGGCAACCAAATACCCCGGGGCCTTCTGCCAAAGGTGCCTTCATAATGATCCGCAGCCACCTTTACCTGAGCGCGCACCGAATCACGACAAACATCCATCAACGGAAAAAATCCATGGGTAGCCCCACAGGTAATTATCTCTAACTTTCCTAAATCTTGAAATTTTTTAAAAGCCGACACCAAATTAAAGTTATATTTCTGGAAAATATCCCGGGCATGTGAAAATCTATCAAAATACATTTCTGACAGATTTTTAAAATCCGGTTGCCATTTTGTTCTCTCAATCTCTTTTTGACTCAATTCAATAAGCTTATTAATATGCTTTAAATAACGCTGCTGCAACAAGGGGTCAGCCAGCATTGAAATAAGTGTAGGGCTTAAGGTCATCGTAATTCTGAAATCTATACCATCATTTACTAAACCCTGAAAAACAGAGATTAGAGGTACATAGGTTTCGGTAATCGCCTCATAAAGCCAATCCTCCTCTAAAAAATTCTCATGTTCCGGATGGCGCACAAAAGGCAAATGTCCATGCAGAACTAAACAAAGGTATCCTTTAGGCATAAATTTTAACTCCTTAGTTTTGAATCTAGCGAAATCACTGATTAAATTAAAATCCAGATCAAAATATTATTTGGTTTCTCGAGTTACGGTTGGAGTAATCGTCCGCTCTTCTAATTTATCAGCAGAAGTTGCCTTAACCGGAATTATCTGTTTTCCATCGGGTAAATAATATCGCAAGGTAAAGGTACCGTCCGGTCTTAATTTAATCGGTACCTTCTGTACGGTTACCTGAGCATCTGCTTGCGTTGCTCCATAAACAATTAATTCACAATCCACTTTCAGCCAAAAATTTCTCTCTTTACCCTCTTTCTTTACCGGACTGCTGGATAACCCTGAACTAAACAGCCCCTGCTTTAAGCGTTCCTGCCAG
Source organism: Candidatus Omnitrophota bacterium (assembly GCA_026387255.1). Lineage (GTDB taxonomy): Bacteria > Omnitrophota > Gorgyraeia > Gygaellales > Profunditerraquicolaceae > UBA6249. Next base: position 17,482 of record JAPLMA010000109.1, read on the forward strand.
GCACCTCCTACTGGCGAACTTTTGCCCAGCCCAAAACCCATGCCATAAAGCCGAGCAAACATCTCCTCAGGGACCATCCACTCTTCATCAGTAACCCAAGAAGGTCCATCTAATGGAGTCCGCACGAGATTAGAGCGTAAAATAGTAATAAATCTACCATCCGCTAGCATTAATCCTAGATCCACACACCAAGCGCGGCCCGGGCCGGCCGTATCCACATACCAGCTATTAGCAAAATCATTAATCTGAATATCAAAAAACCTATTGGCATTAAATCCGTTAAATAAAATATTCGTAACATCATAAACTCTTAAAACTCTTTTGGCGCGGTAAAAATCATCACCAAATTTACTCTTTAAGCCCCCAATAGTCTGATCCCTTAACTCCCAATAAGTATGCAACCAACGCGGATCACGAACCTGTAAAATAATTTTATCCTGATCATAAAAAGAAGGAAGCTCTTGCGGCCAAGCCGCAGGCCTCTGCGGAGCTAAATAGGTATTTTGTGAATGAGAAAATTTCGTATTCGCTATGGCTGTTTCATAAAAGCTAGGAATGTCTTTGGACAGCTTCTTATTTAGAACTCTATTTGAAGATGATTTATTTTTTGAACTAAGTTTAAGTTTAGATTTTGCTTTTGCAATAGCCTTCATTAATACTTCTTTTGATTTTTTCAATATTTTCATCACTTTCTGCCTCCCTCCAATAAAAAAAGGGAATTCTCTTCCCCATTATAAAACTATCAACGCCTTACTTTCTGCCCCTCCTTATTTCATTTCTTAGGCTTCTTCCCATTTATCAGAACTTGCCTTAACTCCTCTTCCAGGGTTTCTTTAAGCTTAGTTACCTTCTCTAGCTCTTCTTTTAAACTCTTGTTTACCAACTGATCCTGAACTAAAGCTTTCTTGGCTGCCTCTAGAGCTACTTTTAACTCTTGTATCTGATTCTCTTTAGCCTTGGCTTTTTCCTCTAGAGCTGATTTCTCTTGCACATATTTACTTGTTTTTTCTTCCAAGGCAAGACGCGCAGCCATCTCTTTATCGCGCGCAGTCTTCTGGCGTATCGCGCTAGAACAAGAACTAAGCGTACCGAAAAAGAAAACCACCGATAATATCGCTAAAATTATTACGATACGATTTTTCAAAGCCTCATCCATATTCAAAAACCTAAATCTACTTAAGATTCTCTTGGGGTTCTTTTAATTCATGAGCACCCGTAGAATCACCCTTAACTTTAGTAATATTAGGCAAGATAACTATCTCTACCCGGCGATTTTGTTTACGGCCATCTGAAGAGTCATTGGAAACCAGCGGACGATATTCACCATACCCAATCGCCGACAACCTCTCCGGTGATATTCCCTGATCATTTGCCAAATAATGTAAAACACTTAAGGCCCGGGCAGTAGAAAGCTCCCAATTAGACTTCCATCCGCTCTGTTTAATCGGAACATTATCTGTGTGACCTTCTATACCTATATTAAACTGCGCCATATTATCTCTTAATATCGCTGACACCTTAGCCAGTAAAGGAAGCGCCTCAGATCTAATCTTGGCTTTCCCGGAATCAAATAAAAGGTCTCCGACGACGGTAATCACTAATCCTTTCTCCATCATCTGGAGCTTAATCTGCTTATCATCTATCTCTGCACCAAGTTTCTGTTCCAGCAGGCCTTTAGAACGAACCAGCTCATCCAGCTGAGCGCTTAACTCTTGGATTTTTTGAGCATCAGAACGTTTACCGGCTTGAAAAATAAACGTACAACCCGCTAAACTAAAAGTTATAAATGAAATTAATACAAATTTAATAAAATTATTTACCATTTTTTCCTCTCCTTAGCTTTGGCTATTGGTAGACCACAAATCAGCCTTTTGCTCTGTTTTCTATTGAAATTTGAATATAACACAACCTGTTTTATTAGTCAAGTGTTTTGTCATCAACCACTTAGATAAAAATAGTATCTCTTCTGGCACTACCAATAGAAACTATGGTGATTCTCACCCCCAGCAGTTTCTGCAATTCTAAAAGGTAGGCCCGGGCATTAGGATGTAATTGTTTAAAAGAACTAGGCTGATTTGACTCTCTCGGCCAACCCGCCATCTGCTTATAGACCGCAGTTGCCTTGCTCAAGACCTCTAAATCACAAGGAAATTCCTTAAAGATTTTACCCTTATATTTATAGGAAGTGCAAATCTTTACCTGCGCTAATCCATCAAGCACATCCATTTTCATAATGGCCAGCTCACTAATACCATTAAGCATCACCGATTCTTTAGCCATCACGGCATCAAACCAACCGCATCGGCGCGGCCGGCCAGTGGTTGCGCCAAACTCATTTCCTTTATCGCGCATAATTTTACCAAAATCTTCTGTAAACTCCGTAGGAAAAGGGCCTTCGCCGACCCGCGTAGTATAAGCCTTGCAAACACCGATAACTTTATTAATCTTATCCGGAGATATCCCTGTACCAATACAAGCGCCCCCGGAGATCGTTGAGGAAGAAGTAACAAAAGGATAAGTACCAAAGTCAATATCCAGAAATGTTCCCTGCGCCCCCTCCAATAAGATATCTTTTTTTCCGTCAATAGCCTTATTTAATAATACTGCGGTATTACAAATATAAGGAGCGAATAGTTCACCGTACCTTAAATACTCCATATAAATCTTTTTAAAACTAAAACCTGAATGCTGATAAACTTTTTTAAAAATCTCATTTTTTTCTTTAAGATTATCTTTAAGCTTATCTCTAAAAACATCAGGATTTAATAAATCCGTCATGCGGATGCCGCAGCGGTTAATCTTATCCGCATAACAGGGACCGATACCCCTGCCGGTAGTACCGATTTTATTCTTCCTTTTAGCCTCGCGTAATTGATCCAAATTCTTATGATACGGCATAATTAAGTGTGCCAAAGAAGATATTTTAAAACGTCGGCTAAAATCAATGCCATTTTTACGCAGATCATCTAACTCACCCAAAAGTACCGCCGGATCAATAACTACCCCATTACCGATACAACAAATCTTGCCAGGATGCAATATCCCCGAGGGGATGAGATGGAAGATATACTGTTTCCTACCTACCACTACGGTATGCCCGGCGTTATTACCACCCTGATAACGCACGATATAATCTACTTTTTGAGAAAGGATATCAATAATTTTACCCTTACCCTCATCTCCCCATTGCATACCCACTAGAACGATATTCATTCTTTCCTTTTTTTATGCTTTCTTATGGTGTCATCGTAAAAATCTTATGCGCAATATCCGGATATTTAGCAATAAAATTCAGTTCATCATCAACCAGCGGCTTCTGATTATGCACATTAGCATATCTAACCAACTCCAATATGCGCGTCGCCTCTGCGTCATCCTTAAAAGCCACCTCTAATTTTTCATAAACGTTACGGAAACCTTTGATTCCGGAATATTCTCCAGCAGTAATTTTTCTACCGGTTTCAACTATTTCTGGTTCCCCCCTCCCCAGCTCCTCAAAATCATAAAGCTCATAATTACGCCTGTCCTTTAACGCACCGTCGGCATGAATTCCGGATTCATGGGCAAAAGCATTGGCTCCTACCCCCGGTTGGTTAATCGGGATGGGAACGCCAAAAGCATAGGAAGCATATTTACAGATCTTCCAAGCCATCTTTAAATTTACTTTTTCATCTAAATTATAACCACTCATTCCTTGGCCATATTTAAGGGCTAAAATTACCGAGACTAAATCCGCATTTCCTGCCCGCTCACCCATGCCATTTACGCAGGTATTAATATAAGAATCCACTCCAGCATCAGAAGCTGCCCTGGCGCCGGCAATCGAGTTAGCCACCACTAATCCTAAATCATTGTGACAGTGCACTTCAATCGGAAGCTGTACTTTTTTCGCCAATAATTCTATTCTTTCGTAAATACTAAAAGGCGTGTCCGTTCCCAAAGTATCACAATAACGGATTCTATCGGCACCGGCTATTTTAGCTTTAAGCGCAAACTCGATTAAGTATTCTAAATTCGTACGCGAGGCATCTTCGGCATTTACACCGACACTGATTGCACCCAATTTTTTTGCCTCGCTAACTGCCTCCTGCATCTCCTGAATTACCGACTGATGATCAAGTTTGCCTTTAAATTTATGCACAATCATCTGATCACTAGTAGAAATAGAAAGGTTTAAATATTTCAAATCCGGCACCAATTTAAAAGCAGTTATTACATCACCTTTTGTCGCCCGCAACCAACCACTTAATCGGATATTGGAAAATCCACCTAATTGGACTAATGCCAGATTGGCATTTAGATAATTTGTTTCATGCCGCGTAAGCGGAAAACCAAACTCCGATTGATATACACCCATCTGGTCAAGATACCAGTTGATCATAGTTTTCTGCAGCTTAGACAAACAAATTCGCGAAGTTTGCACTCCGTCACGGTTAGTTACATCCAATAAATAAATCTTTGATTTATGCGTCATCATCTCATCTCCCCCTATTTCTTTAATGTTTTCCTAAGCTCCTCTTTAGACGGCACACCGCGGGAAGAAAAAATCTCTTGATTATTCAAAAGATAGCTTGGTCCAAAAGAAATCTGCAGTTTTCTATTTAAACTAGTATTTTCTCTAAACAAAGATACACCTTCCGGACCCCGAGCGCAGGTTTTTACGCTTTGCGCATCTAATCCCCCAAGGCAATCCTCCCAATAAGCACTTTTAATATGCTCAGACCGGCAGATTAAATAATCCCAAAATTTTTCCGGGTAATATTTCTGCACACACACCGCACGTAAATATTCTTCTTCGTCGGAAACAACATTCTTGCCAGGCAAACTTTGTTCATTTTCTGTGGTCAAAAAATGTAAACTCGGATTAAATACTTTCATCGTGGTTAACAACAAAGTAGCGTCTTTTTCAAAGAGATTAAAAAATAAATCGAAATTCCCTTTCTTTGGTGTTTGATTCAAAAAATAAGATATTCCGCTTGCCTGCGGCTTAAATAAATAAAAATCATTAATTAACTGTAAATCACTCTTCATGCTCTCGAAATTATCTTGGCTTTCAACTGACCGGGGAAAAATATACGCCGGTAAAACCTGCAGCGATAAATCCTTAATCATTTTCTGCGCCGAAGAGCCCGGATAATTCAACAATTTAATAATTAACCCGGGAAACTTCTTTCTCAGTAAATTTATAACCGGCTCAATATTACAAGTAACGCAATCTTTTACGTTAATAATAAATAAGTCTATTCTTTCTGGCTTGGTAAATAAACAGGCAGCATTTAATGCGCCCGGATTTTGGCAAATTCCCACTAAATTTTTCGCTTTACAATTAAGATCGGAGTAACAACGCGGCAAGATCCGCGCAATATCAGAATCATCTTTAAGGTTATCTGATAAAGATAACTCATCAACTGTACAATTTGAAAGCTTACCATCTTGAATTTTTAAAGTTAACTTTCCCAGCTTACGTCCCTGCCAGACTGGACGTAGAATAAAGGTTGTCTGAATCTTAGTCAGGGCTTCTTCCTTTAACGGTTTATCTCCGACAAAAATTATATCAATACCTTTTGTTTTAGAAATTAATTTTAAATCTTCACTCTCCCCTTGAGTACTCAAAGCAATCAAAACCTGCACGCCTGTATTTTTTAGACGGCTGACTAACTCATTAATTTGGCTGGGCGCACTAATTTTTAATCCTTCTGCTTTTTGGTTAGCGGATAAACCGGTTAACCCGATAATCGCGATCTTAACCCCGCCACAATCTTTGATTATATAAGGAACAACTTTATCTGTATCTAAATTAACACTTAAGAAAGCTGGATTAGCTTTTTTAGCATTTTTTAGAAAGAAATCCCTGCCAAAATTAAATTCATCCGGACTGATACCTACAGCATCATAGCGCATAAGCTCTAAAGCTTTATAATTAACCTCAGAACGCTGCATATCTAACTGAATATTCTGAGTATATTCATCCAGCTGACCGCCAGCAGTAAAGTTACCACAATCTAAAAGCAGCAATTTGGGATATTTGTTTCTTAATTCCTTGACCAGGGTAGCTCGACGGCTAATACCTCCATCCTGCCGGATAGGACAGCTACAGGGATAAAGCATAGCATGCGTCTGGCCGGTATATAAAATAATAACTTCCTTGGCATAACCAGGGACAGAAAAACAGAGGGCAGAAAACAGAAGACAGAAAGACCAAAAAATCCGTCTTCGGTTTTCGGTCTTCTGGCTCTTCTCTTCGGTTTTCGGTCTTCTGGCTCTTCTTATCATGTCCTGATTATCTTTACCGTAAGAATATTTTCCAATAGTTTTATTTTATCCTGAATTTCCGGGCTGACCTGATGATCTACACTCCATACACTAATCGCTTTATCACCGGGTTTGTTGCGGCCCAAGGCCATAGCGGCAATATTTATACCATTCTTTCCCATAAGTGTACCAAGATTTCCGATTAAACCCGGCTTATCTAAGTTACGGATAAAAATCATTTCACCGACCGGATAGAGATCCAAATAATAGTCGTCGATTTTAACAATTCTGGGCTGCTTATTACCAGAAAGTGTCCCCAGAATTGACTTAGTTTCTTTATCTGTTTTAATCTCTAACTGAATAAGATTTACAAATTCGCCTTCTTGGCCGGATTTTGACTCCAGCAGTTTTATTCCTCTTTCTTTAAGTAAAGATACGCCATTAACAAAATTAACGGTTTCCTTTAATATCGGAGTAAGTATACCTTTAACTAACGCCATAGTCAGGGGGCTTAAATTATATTTAGTAATTCCTCCGCTATAACTTATGGTTAACTCCATAAACCTGCCTTCGACTAATTGCGCAGCAAACATCCCTAATTTTTCTCCCAAATTAATATAAGGATTAAGCATATTGCAGGTCTCTGCATCTAAACAAGGGTAATTTGCAGCATTGCGGATTCCTTTGCCTAAAAGCGCATCGCGTACAATTTCAGCAACTTCAATGGCGACGTTAATCTGCGCTTCCTGGGTAGATGCGCCAAGATGCGGAGTAGTAATAACATTGTCTAATTTTAACAATTCACTATTCGGCTCCAGCGGCTCAGTTTCAAAAACATCCAGCGCAGCTGCAGCTACCTTGCCCTCTTTTACCGCCCTGGCTAAAGCAGCCTCATCAATAATTCCGCCACGTGCGCAGTTTATAATCCGCACGCCTTTTTTCATAATTCCAAACTCTTTGTCTGAAATCATATGCCTGGTCTCCTCAGTTAAAGGAGTGTGCACCGTAATATAGTCAGACTCAAGTAGAACTTTTTTTAATTCTGAGATTTCTACCCCAATATCTTCGGCTACTTGAGCGGACAGAAAAGGATCAAATGCTAAAACCTTCATGCCGAATGATTTTGCCCGCTTAGCAACCTCTGAACCAATCCTGCCGAATCCGACAATCCCTAAAACTTTATTGTATAATTCTACCCCCATAAATTTAGAGCGCTTCCATTCGCCTTTTTTCATCGAGGCATTGGCCTGAGCAATATTCCTGGATAAAGTCAAAATCATACTAAAGGTATGTTCAGCGGTAGAGATCGTATTTCCCGCCGGGGTATTCATTACGATAATCCCTTTTTGTGTTGCCGCTTCCAAATCTACATTATCTAAACCCACGCCTGCCCGCCCGATAACCTTAAGCCTCGATGCTGCCTGAATTATCTCTTTGGTCACTTTAGTCGCACTGCGCACCACTAAAGCATCATAATCCTTAATAATCTCTTTTAAGGCTTCTGGTTTTAAGTCTATTTTTACATCAACGCTTAATTCTTTAGAATCTTTAAATACCTTTAAGCCTTCCTCGCTTAATGCATCACTAACCAGAATTTTAATCATTTTATCTGTCTCCATATTTTAGGAATACCTCTTCGGCTGCACTAATACCTGTACCTAAAGTAAATTTATAGCCCATTTGAGTAAGTACTTTTTCCAAACAGGACAACCCTATAATAATATCAGATTCAGCAATAAATCCCATATGCGCAATGCGGAAAACCTTGCCTTTTAATTCATCCTGGCCTCCGGCAATGGTTACTCCATAAGTATCACGCATGGTTTTTACTAACTTTTCTCCGTCGATACCCGCAGGAACTTTCACCGCAGTAACTCCATCTGAAGCAGCGGTTGGCGCAAATAATTCCAGGCCCAGAGCTATCATTGCCGAGCGTGTGGCATTAGCCATAGCTTTATGACGTTTAAATATATTTTCTAAACCATCTTCCTGCATCATTTTTAAAGCTTCATTTAAAGCAACAATCAAAGTAATTGAGGATGTAAAAGGCGTATCATTTTTATCCAATGCTTTTTTTGCTTTTCTCAAGTCCAGATAATATCGGCTGGATTTGGAAGCTTCCACTAACTTCCAGGCTTTAGGGCTAACGCTAATAAATCCTAATCCCGGAGGCAACATCAGGCCCTTCTGGGAACCGGCCACTACCACATCCACCCCCCAAGCATCAGTCTTTAAATCCACGGCGCCTAATCCACTTATTGCATCGACCACTAAAACAGCGGAGCTTTCTTTTACTATTCCAGCAATTACCGCTATATCATTATCCACACCCGTAGAAGTTTCACAAAGAGTAGTAAATACTGCTTTTATCTGCGGATTAGATTTTAATCTTCTTTTAATTTCCTCTGGGCTCACTGCCTTTCCCCACTCCACATCAATAATCTCCGGATTAATCCCGTAGGCTTTGGCAATCTCCGTCCATCTTTCTCCAAACTTACCTCCCTGCACCACTAAAGCATGATCCCCGGCTGAAAGCAAATTTATTACCGCTGCCTCCATTGCTCCGGTTCCGGAAGAAGAAATAATAAAAACGTCATTTACCGTCTGAAAAACTAATTTTAATCCCAGGCTTGCTTCTTTTAAAATCTCCTGAAATTGCGGAGTGCGGTGATGGATGATCGGCTTAGCCATGGCCAAACTAATCTGTGGCGGTAATGGGGTGGGACCGGGTGTTAATAAATATTCTTTTTTCATTTTTGCTTTCTCCTGTCATTCCCGCGGAAGCGGGAATCTATCTTTTTTAGATCCCCACTTTCGTGGGGGATGACGCTTCGCGTCACTTCTTCTTAGCTTCCGGTAAAATTACCTCATCAATCAGACCATAATCTTTTGATTCCTGAGCAGACATAAAATAATCTCGATCCGTATCTTTCTGTATTTTATCTAACGACTGACCGGTATGTGCACTAAGGATCTCATTAAGCCGATCGCGCAGCTTTAAAATCTCTTTGGCCTGAATAGAAATATCCGCGGCCGCTCCCTGTACTCCGCCCCATGGCTGATGAATCATCACTCTGGAATTAGGAAGCACAAAACGTTTTCCTTTAGTTCCTGCCGATAATAAAACTGCGCCCATACTGGCTGCTTGGCCCACGCAATAGGTAGCAACATCGCATTTTATAAATTGCATGGTATCATATATCGCCAACCCCGCAGTAACCGAGCCTCCGGGCGAATTAATATAAACATTAATATCTTTATCCTTATCTTCCATTTGTAAAAAAAGTAACTGGGCAATCACCAAATTTGCCACATAATCATCGATTGGCGTGCCAATAAATAAAATCCGGTCCTTTAAAAGACGCGAATAAATATCATAGGCGCGTTCAAAACCACGCGTGGTCTGTTCAATTACCATAGGAACCAATGTCTGCATTTTTGTTTGCATGTTATCCTCCTTTTAAGAAACTAGCTGCCAGTTGGCTTCTCTTAGTAAAAATTCCATTACTTTAGCCGGCATGTGATCATCAATCACAATATTTTCTTTTTTGGCAATCTGAGATAGAATCAAATAGACCTTAACCTGTTTTGCGGCTTCCGGCTGGATCCCTTCTAAGAGTAATTTTTCCTGCTCATCGATTTTATCCCGGGGCAAACCTTTCATCGCAAGATCAATTTTAGTCTGTCTAAGCATATCCAGAGTCTGACGCTCCACCAAAGCGCCCGGCAGCTTAAACTCCAAACCTTTGGATATATTTTCAATTAACTCATTTTCAATCCGCTGGCGCTGCTGATTCTCCTTGGTAATAAAGATCTGCCTTTCTACCGCCTTCTGAAATTCTACTAAATTAGGATACCCCAAAGAGCGGCTGAATTGATCATCCAGAGTTTCAACTTTGCGCGATTCTTTAACCGAATCAATCTGTTTCTTGACTTCGTCGCTGGAAACCGAAACGGCCTTGTAATTTATTAATTGATGCCTATAGTTCTTAACGGCAATCTCAGGAGTAACTTCAACGGTAGCCTTAAAAGAAAGGCTGCTACGCTCAAGCTTTACATCGGTAATCTGCGGCAACTCGATGACATCAAGTTTTTCTGCCGCAATCGCTTGATTATAAATATCCGGAACCAATTCCTTTAAAACTTGTTCATGCACGCTAGAAGCATAATGTTTTTCCAGAACGTCTCTGGGCGCTTTGCCCGGACGAAAACCCGGAACCTTGGCCTCTTTGGCAATTTGAGCAAAAACCTCCTCAAATTTATTTTTAACCAGCTCTCCGCTTACCGCGACATTAACTTCACACTTAGTGCTATCCAATTTCTTAACTTCGGTTTTCATCTATTTCCTTTCTTACATGCGGAATTTCTCACCCAAATAAACCTGGCGCGCCTGCGGATGATTAATCAGTTCATGCGCCGTTCCTGAAACAAGAATTACGCCATCTGAAATTAAATACGCTCGGTCAGTAATAGCCAGAGTTTCGCGTACATTATGATCAGTTAATAAAATACCCAAACCCTTGGCTTTTAATTCTTTGATAATCTCCTGCGCTTCATTAACCACAATCGGATCGATCCCGCTAAATGGCTCATCCAGAAGTATGAAAGAAGGATTAGTTACCAACGCCCGGGTAATCTCCAGTCTTCGTCTTTCACCGCCGCTTAAAGTATAAGCTTTATTTTTAGCTAAATGCGCAATATTTAACTCTTCCAATAAAGAAGCCAACCTGCGTTTTCTCTCTGAGCGACTCAAAGATAATGTTTCTAAAATTGCAATTATATTTTCTTGGACCGTCAGCTTACGAAATATTGAAGCTTCTTGCGACAGATATCCAATACCAAAACGTGCACGCTCATGAATCGCCATATTGGTAATCTCATGATTATCAAAAACAATCGTGCCCTTATTTGGGGCAACAATACCTACGATCATATAAAAAGTAGTCGTCTTGCCGGCACCATTAGGCCCCAGGAGCCCCACAATCTCTCCGCGCTTAACCGTGATATCCACGCCTTTTACTACCTGGCGGCCGTCATAAGATTTAGCTAAACCTTTAGTTTCCAGAAGCTGCATTAATATTCTCCGTTTGGTAAATAATTATTTGGGGTTTACCGGTTAAAGTTATTTTTTTATCGATAGCCGTATAAATTGCTTCCTGACTATAAGAAATATTTTCACCGCGCAATATCCGCACATTTCCTAAAGCGACAATCTTATTTACGGAACTAGATAAAACTGCCGGCCCCTTAGCCAATGCATTATTTTGTTGTTTAGCCGTAAAATAAACCTGCATTTTATCACTGTAAATTGTTAAATCCGATTTTTCTACTTTAACATTATTATTAAATATGGCAATATTTTTTTCATAATCTACATCCAGCGGCCCATCACAGGTAATCAGGATCTTTTCTTTTTTATTAACTTGCAAATCTCGCGCTTGAATATCCAGGCGTATATCTTTCTCTAACATAATCTGCTTTAATCCGGTTTTGCCTAAAGCGCCTTGGCCGGAAAGATTCATATCCGCACGTGAAAGATTAACTTTATCCAAAGTGCTAACAATCTGTTGCTTGCGATCCCAATCCAGAGTATCGGTAGTAAGCTTCGAGCCGCTAGCTGTAGTAATTACGACATTATCCTGTAAATGCACCAGGCCGCTTTGCTTGTTAAAATCCCCCTTATCTGCGGTCAGATTAATCACATCATTCTGCCCATAATTATTGCCCACTACTTTTTTTAGTTTAACCACCTCGCTAAATATATCTGCAGATTTGCCGGCCAGATCCCAGGATTTTTTCCCTTTATCTCCAAATCCGGAAAGAGAAAAATCTCCGATCTGCTGATCAGATTCCTTGGTCTCTTTAACTGCCAAAGGCGGTTTTATTTCATTAACTTCAACTGCTGTCAGATGAGCACAGGTAAGAAATAAAAAACCAAAAGTTAAAACTATTTTTTTATACCCCATAAAACTCTAAAACATCCTTCCACTTGCCTTGCGCTTTAAGAATTAACTCGGCCACCTCCCTGACGGCACCCCGGCCACCCCGACAATCAGTGACATAAGCTGCTGCCTCTTTAATATCGGGCGAGGCATTGGCGACAGCTACCGGTAAACCGATTTTACGCATCAGCGATAAATCCACCAAATCATCCCCCACAAAACAAATCTCCTCAACACTCAAGTGGTATTTCTTAAGAATTTTATCCAAAACCGCAGTCTTAGGGAAAATATCCGCAAAAACTTCAGCCACGCGCATATCTTTTGAGCGCGGCGAAATAGTTTTGGAATTTTTAGCCGTAATGATCACTGTCTTAATTCCGAATTTTCCTAAACAATAGACACCTAACCCGTCATGTACATCAAAAAATTTAGAGTCCTTACCGCTAGAATCATAAATTATTCTACCGTCCGTTAAAACTCCGTCAACGTCCAAAAGGAGCAGTTTGACTTTTCTAAAACGTGCAATTAACTCTTCTTTAATTAACTCCCCAGACATATTTTTAGATTAATCCTGCCTTAAGCAAGTCCTGCACATCCAATAAGCCTACCGGATGCATAAATTTATCTACCACCGGAACTTCATCGATTTTTTTAGCCTGCAATATCCGCATCGCCTCCGCCGCCAGCATATCTTTATTTACTACCGCCGGGTTCTTCGTCATCACTTCTTTAATCGGCCGCAGTGGTAAATTATTATCGGAAGCCAAATGCCGGCGCAGATCACCATCAGTAAAAATGCCTTTTAGCTTTCCGCCTTTATCCACCACGATGGCTGAGCCGGCCCGGGCACGGGTAATCGCCAGTAAAACTTCCGCCACTAATTTATCCTCACGCACAATCGCATTGGCTTGCCCCTGACGCATAATATCCGCAACTGTTAAAAGTAGCCGCCGGCCTAAAGCCCCCCCGGGATGAAAAAAAGCAAAATCCTTTTCTTTAAAACCTTTACGTTCCAATAAACATACCGCCAAAGCATCCGTCATCGCCAAAGTAGCCGTAGTCGAAGCGGTAGGAGCCAGTCCCAGTGGACAAGCCTCTTTTTTAACTGAAACATCTAAAACTACATCGCTGTATTTAGCCAACACGGATTTAGAATTTCCGGTAAGCGAAATAATCGGCGCACCTATTTTTTTGAGTATCGGTAAAAGTTGTTTCATCTCTTCGGTCGCACCGCTATTGGAAAGTATAATTACGACATCATCGCCCGTCACCTTGCCTAAATCACCGTGAATGGCTTCGGCGGTATGCAGAAATAAACTCGGGGTTCCCGTAGAAGCCAGGGTGGCGGAAAATTTTTGCGCGATAATTCCGGTTTTACCCATTCCGCTCACCACCACCCTACCCTTACATTTAAGAATTAATTCTACTGACTTAACAAAACTTTTACCTAAGCGTCCTTTTAACAATTTTATCGCTTGTGCTTCAATCTCTAAAACTTCTTTTGCCCGTTTGATTATATTAATACTCATAGCGCAGCCCTAATCTTTTTTATTTGTTTTAAAAGATCTTCTAACTCTTTAAAATTAATCATATTCGCCCCATCGCAAGGCGCTAGCTTGGGATCAGGATGCACTTCCAAAAATAAACCATCACAACCAAAAGCCACCGCCGCCCGGGATAAACCGGCGACAAACTCCTTCTGCCCGCCTGAGCAATTACCTCCTCCGCCGGGAAGCTGTACGCTATGCGTAGCATCATAAATTACCGGATACCCGAAATTACGCATAATCCCTAAACTACGCAGATCCGTAACTAAATTATTATACCCGAAACTCACCCCTCTTTCGGTGATTAAAATCTGTTTATTGCCTTGGCTCTGGACTTTTTTAATTATCGGCAAAATATCCCAGGGCGCAAGAAACTGGCCCTTTTTAATATTTACTACCTTACCCGTCCTGGCGGCGGCTAAGACCATATCAGTCTGACGGCATAAAAATGCCGGTATCTGAATAATATCCAACACTCCCGCGGCCGCAGGAATATCTTTTACGCAATGCACATCACTTAAAATAGGGACCTTAATCCTAGATTTTACTTTCTTTAGAATCGCCAACCCCTTCTTTAATCCTGGCCCGCGATAAGAACCTGCAGAAAGCCGATTAGCTTTGTCAAAACTAGATTTAAATATAAACGGTACACCTAAACTGGCAGTAATATCTTTGATCGACCCGGCTGCTTCCAGACAAGAGCTTTCTGATTCAATCGCGCATGGCCCGGCAATCAAAACCAGTGGATAGCGATCCCCAAATTTTATATTTCCCACATTAACCGGATGCATTACTCAACTCTCTTTCTTTAATTGCCACAAAACCCTCTCTAAATCCTTAGGAGTATCCACGCCTACAGTATCAAATTGCGTCTGGATTACTTTAATTTTAAAACCTTCAGCCAAAACGCGCAACTGTTCTAATTTCTCCGTTTTTTCGAGATTAGAAACGGGAAGATTTTTATAAGTAAAAAGAAAATCCTTAGTATAACCATAAAGGCCAATATGCTTATAATAAGTTACCTGATCAATCTCAGCGTTAGGCGCCAAATAGGGTATGGGGGCGCGTGAAAAATACAAAGCAAAATTATTTTTATCCACTACGACTTTCACCACATTCGGGTCAAGCAGCTCTAAGACATCATCAATCTTTTTCATCAAGGTAGCCATATTCAACATTTTGTCTTCCAATAATGCCCGGGCCACGCTATCAATCATCATTGGGTGAATCAACGGTTCATCCGCTTGTATATTAATAACAATTCTTACGTCCATTGGATTAACTACCTCACTAATCCGGTCGGTACCACAGGCGTGTTCCTTAGAGGTCATCACAGCTTTAGCCCCAAATTTAATCGCGCATTTTAAAATAATTTCACTATCACAGGCAATCACTAAATCATCCAGCATACGAGATTGCTTAGCCCGCTCCCAAACATGTTGCAACATAGGCTTGCCCATAATATCCGCCAGTACCTTGCCCGCGAACCTGGTCGATGAGTATCTGGCCGGAATCACCCCAATCACATCCATCAATTCAGTTTATCCTCTCTAAAAGTTCCTTGACGTTAGTAACGGCTGTCCCTAACTTACCCACTACGATTCCTGCAGCAAAATTAGCGATATGCGCTGCTTCTAACTTAGAGGCACCGGCACAAAGAGCCAAAGTAAAGGTGCTAATTACCGTATCCCCTGCTCCGGATACATCAAATACCTCTTGGGCCACCGTCGGTATATGTGCATTCTTCCCTTTTTCAAAAAGCCGCATACCACCCTCACCCAGCGTAATTAAAAGGCTTTCCAATTGCAAATACTCTAAGATTTCCTCTCCCGCATTAATAATGTCATTATCTGTAAACAGAGTCTCTTTGTAAATTTTGAACAAATTCCCTCGGTCCTTTATCTTAAGATATCTAATAGCATTCTGGGCTTCTTTACGATTCGGCGTAATACAAGTAGCATGCTTATAGCAATCAAAATTATTCTCTTTAGGATCAACAGTTACTATCTTCTTATGGTATTTGGCATTCTTGATAATATCTGCCGTTAATTCGCGATCAAGAAACCCTTTCCCGTAATCTTCTATAATAACAGCGTCAAATTTTTTTATATTATCGCCTATATATTTAAAAATTCTTCTCTTTATAACTTGGGAGATATTATGCACATCTTCCCAATCAACTCTTACTACCTGTTGATGACCGGCGATAATCCTGGTCTTAAGGGTAGTTCTACGCCCAACTTCAAAAAATACCCCTTTAGTATCGATGTTTAATTTTTTAGCCTCATCCTGAAATGTCTTGGTAGCAGGATCCTTGCTGTCCCCCAATACTCCGCAGAGAGTTACCTTGGCGCCAAAAGCACTGATATTATTGGCCACATTAGCAGCACCTCCCGGCGCATATGTCCTTTTTTTTGCCCACACCACCGGCACCGGCGCCTCAGGAGAAATTCTATCCACTTCTCCCCGAATGTGCTGATCAAGAATTAAGTCACCCACGACCAGGATCTTTGTTTTATTAAATTTCCTGATTATATTTTTTAATTTTATCATATATTCTCAATTACGCTTTGCGCTAAAAGCGGAAGTATGATCTCATGGTGTCCGATAATATAGTAACCTTTACCCCCTGAAGAAGTAGGGCGGCTAACCACATTCTGCGCCGCGCGATACTGATAAAGCATATCAAAATTTGCCGAAGTAAAATCACAAACCTTATTTCCCAAATTACGGGCAAGATTTAAAGCCTTTAAAAATACCTCCGGCAACAACACTGCCGAACCAAAATTTAACGCCACCCCTCCCTGATTTAAAGAAGGGATGTTTTCTACCAAAATATGGAAATCCCGCAATGAACCCACGGCAGTTGCAGCCGGGTCAAATGAAGGATGCTGATGAATTATATCCGTGCCAATACCCACAAAAACACAAACCGGTATCTTATGTATATAGGCATTATAGATCAAACTTAAATCTTTATGCGCAAGCAGCGCAGTCGCCAGCTTATTTGCCACAGCATAACCTAATCCAAAACCCGCCTTTACTCCTTCTTTAACGGCAGAGTTTAAAAAATCTGCGGTCTCTTTACCCATACCAAACTTGCCGTCTTTAAGATTGGCCGCGACGTCTTCGGAGGTTTTCCCCTGATAAGCAATCTCAAAATCATGGATTATCCCGGCACCGTTTAGACAAACACAAGTAATTATTTTTTTTCTAAACAACTCAATTAAAACCGGGTTAAGCCCGCACTTAATTACATGCGCCCCGGCCATAAAGATTACCCCTTTATTTTTCTTACGCGCTGAAACAATATCCGCAGAAACCGCACCTAAATCTTTGGCTTTTAGAATATTGGGCAAAGAATCCAAAAAAGCAGAGAAACTTCTACCTTTAACCGGTTTAAGCGCAAAATCACCCTGATGCACCTTACTGGCGCGGCTTTTAATCGAATATCTTTTTACTTTCTTTAAGTTAATCATAGGAGATAATTTTACCACAATTCAAAGCTAAAGCAAATAGATATTTATCTTACCTTTACGCGGGTCCTACTGCTTATGATTATTCTAGGATAACGGGTCCTGTCTTGGGTATTTTCTAGCGCTGACGCGCTGCGAAAACACCCAAGCCACCCGTTATCTAAGCTCGATAAAATATAAGAATATTAATAAGCTTTCCGGCTTTTACTGGAGGCACATTAGAAAAAGCAACTATTTCTTTATTCTAAAACCTGTGATAACTCTACTACCTTTCGGCGATTGGAAAAGTTGCTGTATAGCTTTAAAAATTTCGATAATTTTACTATCATGATTGGCGTATTTAACTTCTAACGCCTGTAATCTCAGCAGTAATTCCTTGTGGGTATATATAATCTCCCGCAATTTTACAAAGGTCTTTATAATTGCGAGGCTAATCTTAACCGCTCTTTCGCTATTAAGAACACTAGCTAACATAGCTACTCCGTACTCAGTAAAAACATACGGTAGGGAAGTTGAATGCTTCATACTCTTGAACCGGTGACAAATTGTCACCAGTTCAATTTTTTCCTGTTTATTTAACCGAAAGCTGGATTCCTTAGGAAAACGCTGAATATTACGTCTTACTTGCCTATTAAGATATTTTGTTTCTACTCCATAAAGCTCTGCAAGATCACGATCCAGCATCACCTTATTGCCCCGTATGAAGAATATCTTCTGTTCAATTACTTCTTGCGGTATTAATATAGGCATATTTGCCTCCTCTCTACTCTAATTGACGTAACAGGAGGCAAAATCTAACTAAAAAATAGAACCGTCCCCTTTATTTCAAAATCGACTCGGCGGCTAAGAGTACATCCTCAACCGTCGTGGCCTTAAGACAAGCAAAATCTTTCTGGCAATTGTGCGCCAGGCAAATAGTACAACCCACGGTTTTATGCAAAATCCTGCTCTTTGCTCCTAAGGGGCCCCAACGCTGCGGGCTAAGCCCCGCCTGGCTGCGCCCAAAAATAGTAATCACCGGTACACCTAAAGCGCAAGCAACATGCATCGGCCCGGAATCCGTAGAAATAAACAATTGGCATCTTCTTAATAAACTGGCTAACTGGCTAATCGAGGTCTTTCCGGCCAAGTTCAACGCTTGGCTGCGCATATTTTTGATCACCACCTCTGCCTTTTGAATATCTTTCGGCCCACAGACAAGGATAACCTTAAAACCGTGCTTCCGGACAAGCTGATCGGCAACTTGGGCATATCTTTCTGCGGGCCAAATCCGGGAAGGGCAACTTGCCGCCGGATGAATTACCAATAGCTTGTCACTATCCTTAATTTGCGCTTGGCTAAATATTACCTCCACCCATTTTTCAGATTCTTGTTTTATCGGCATAAATAAAGTTTTATCAACAGGTGTAATCCCTAAATATCTTACTAAATCTAAAGTATACTCTGATTCGTGTTTTTGCCCATATTGTTTAGTATGTTTAATCCTATCGGTAAGCAGAAATCCAAATTTACGATCATATCCTAAACGCTTAGGTATCCCAGCTAGAAAAATTAGTAAATGCATACGAATAGTCGGATGTAAAACTATTGCTAAATCAAATTTCTTTTTCCTTAAGTCCCGAATAAACTTAAAAGTTGACCACCAGCCTTGTGAATTTTTTGCATCTTTATCGAATGTTATTATTTCATCTAAAGCTAAATTACCATCTAACACATCTTTGGTGTAAGGAGAAACCAGCATCGAGATATAACCTTGAGGGAATTTCTGCCTTAAAGCTTTAACTACCGGCGTAGATAAAAGCACGTCTCCTAAGCGGTCAGTACGCACAATCAACATCCTTTGATACTGCGGATCATTGTTTTGCAATCCCTTAACTACCGAGATTGCTTCGCCGCCCCGCCGTTGGCGGGACTCCTCGCAACGACTCAACAAAAGTTTAACCTGGTTAAAAACATCTTCCGGGCTTATACAAGCTAAGCATGCCAACGTGCCAAAACGACACTGGGCTTTTTCACAGGGCCGGCAAAAAATATCTTTCTTTACCACGATACTATTTTCTGACCAAGGCCCATATTTCTTTTCATCCGTAGGCCCGAAGATAACCACTACCGGCACATTTAAATAGCTAGCTAAATGCATCACCGCGCTATCATTGGTAATTAAAAGCTGCGCTTCTTTAAGTAAAGCCGCCAATTGGCTAAGATTAGTTTTAGCACAAAGATTAAGCATCTTTTCTCCGGAAGCCTGCTGCAGATAATTACATATCGGCTGATCAAACGAATCACCGACTAGAACAATCTGGTTGCCCTCTTTAATCAATTGGCTGCAAAGCTGACTAAAATATTGTTTATCCCAACACTTAAGCTGGCTCCGGGAACCAGGCGCAATCACAATTAATTTAGCGCTCTTGGATAAATTTTGCTCATTTAAAATGCCCTGGATATAACCGACATCTTTAAAAGTAATATTTAATGACTGATATTCTTTGCTGCTCTTGGAATAATCAAGCAAGTTCGCCCAGAATAGATGTTTTTCCTTCATATGCTTAATCTCGGCGGGGATCCGGCGTAAAGTACCGAAAAACAGGCTGTTTTTTCTAACGGGAAGAAAAGCGCCAAAAAAACTGTTCCGCAAATCTACCACAATATCAAAGTTCTCTTTTCTTAAAGCAACAAACAATTTTATCTTATCGATTAACTTGGCATGCTTGTCAAAAATAACCACATTCTCAACCGCGGGATTATTGATAAAGATTTCGCCTGGACGCTCCGCTACAAGGCAAGTAATCAAAGCCTGCGGATATTTCTGGCGCAAAAAGTCTAAGACTGGTAGAGTTAAAATACAATCTCCGATATTACTTAAGGTTATAAAAAGAATCTTCATTTTTTAAGATATTTTCTTACTTGCGCTAAAACATCATCGGGCGTAACTGCCTGCATACAACGATTATCCGCACAATTTACTTTGTAACAGGGTATCAAACAGCCAATATCTTTTTGCAAGATAGCCACATTAGTAAGCGGATATGGCCCGGTAATACTTTGAGCGGTGGGGCCGAAAATTGCAATTATTCTTTTAGTTCCCACGGCATTAGCAATATGCAAAGGCCCGGTATCAGAACTGATAAATATTTCAGCTTTCTTAGCCAATGCCCCTAATTGTTTTAGGTTAAAGACACCACAGGCAATTGATGGCGACTCTTTCATCGCATCTTTAATTTGACCAGCCATTAATAAATCCGAAATACTGCCCGTAATAATTACTTTGGCGCCAGTTTCGCTAATCAATTTATCCGCCAAGCGCGCCCAATAATTCAACGGCCAGCGTTTAGGTATCCAATTACCTCCGGGATTAATAACCACAACAAAATCATTTTGCTTAATTAAATTTTTCTTAAGAAAATTATCAACCTGCTCCTCATCGCCAGGACTAAAAAAGAAATCTAAATACCGATCTTCAACACGTAAACCAGCTTTTTCAATCACATCCAGATAATAATCTATACGATGCAAAGAATCTTTTTTAGGAGGGATTATTTTTCTAGTCAAAAGGAAGGCGCGCTTCTTAGTGTAGTGGCCAATCCTTTGTGTAATTCCGGCTAACCGACAGATAAGCGCGCGGCTAAATGATCGATGCAGCAAAAACACCGTATCAAATTTTTTTTGCTTAAGCAGGCTGACGAATTTAAGTTTATCCAGCACCCCCTTATGCCGATCATGCTCGTCAAAAATAATCACTTCATCTAAATATGGATTATCTTTTAATATCGGATAACAGCGGCTGGGAACTACGCAGGCAATATAACTATCCGGATAATTTCTGCGGATATTCCTAATCGTAGCGCTAGAAAATAAAACATCCCCTAACCAGTTGACGTTAAAAATAAGAATGCGCGCGGCTTTTAAATTTTGGCTCATTTATACTCCTTACCCATTACCCCTAGAGATTGCTGATAAACAATCTCGGTTTTAGCCACCATCTCTTCTTTAGAAAAATTAGCCATAATAAATTCACGCGCCCGGGTGCCTAAAGTTCGACGTAACGGACAATCGTTAAGCAAAGTCATGATGGCCTGCGCCAGAGCTGGCGCATCAGCCGGCGCAACCAATAAACCATTTACTTTATCCTGAATCAAAGTTTTGATTCCACCTACAGCGCAACCCACTACGGCAATTCCCTGCGCCATCGCCTCCATTAATGCTAGCCCTAACCCTTCCTGCAATGAAGGCATAACAAAAATATCCATCGCCGCAAGCATATCTTTGGTATTACTGGCCTGTGGAATAAATAGCACATTCTCCTTAATACCTAACAGATCTACTTGCCTGATCAACGCGTTCTTCGTTTTACCCTCGCCAATAATAAGCAGCCTCGCAGTTGGAAAAATTTTTACAACTCTCTGCATCGCCCGAATAAGATAAAGATGGCCTTTGACATCGCTTAATCGAGCGATAATGCCAACGATAAAAGCATCATTGATGCCTAAATCTTTGCGCAACATACTCCTGGTCGAAAAATCCCCAAAATTTTTAGTATCGATGCCATTATTAACTACACTAATCTTAGCTTCTTCCAGCTTAAAATCGATAATTAAATGCTCCTTTACCTGCTGGCTAATCGCAATTACTCTTTGGCCCCAGCAACCAAAAATCCGGCGTGATATTTTAGGCTTAAAAAAACCATGACAGGTAAAAATATGCGGTTTAGCTAACCAACGGCCCAATAAATCAGCTAAGACTTGCGTCGTGCGGCTATGCGAGTGGATTAAATCAATATTAAGTTCCCGGACAAATTTTCTTAACTTCCAAAAACTATAAAATATCTTATAACTAATCTCATTCTTTGTTTTTAGGGGCACCTTAACCAGGGTTATACCCGCCTGAATAAACTTATCCTCTAATTCTCCGCCGCTGGAAGCCAGATAAACCTGATGACCTTTTTGTTTCAACCCGCCAGTCAAGGTCAACAGATAGCTGGATATACCCCCGACATTAAGATGATTAGCAATAAAAAGTATTCTCATTTTAGTCTAATTATTTAAGTAACTTCATTACCGCCTCAAACACTTCCGCGGGGCTAATCTGCGCCATGCAGCTTTTACTGCGGCATTTAGTTTTATAACAAGGACTGCAGCGCAACTCTTTATTAATGACCACATAATTTTTTCCGGGTGGCAGATGCCGACGCGCATCAGTCGGGCCAAATAAGGCAATAAACGGAGTGCCGACTGCGGAGGCAATATGCAAGGGCGAAGAATCCGCAGAAATAAAAACCTGGCATTTTTTAATTAACACGGCTAATTCATTGATATTAGTTTTACCACAGGCATTGATAACTTTGGTATTTTTTAAAGAATTGATCAACATACTGGCCAGTGCTTGATCCTGGCCCGTTCCAGTAATAATTACGCGGATATCTTTTAATCCCAATTCCTCAGTTAAGCAAATCAAATATTCCATCGGCCAAAGTTTAGTACTCCACCTTTTAGATGCACTGATATTAATTCCCACTACCTTCTGCGCCTGGCTTAACCATTGGGCATTAAGAAGTTCATCCACAGCTTTTTGATCTTCACTCGATGGCCAAAGTTCCAAGGCATTGTTCAATAAGTCAATTCCCAACATCTTCAAGATTCTAAATTGGTGAGTTACCGGGTCAACCGGAGGCCGCTGATCATAAATAGCATGATTAAGTAAAAAAGCAAATTTCTTATTATTATAACCATAACGATTAATACATCCGCTCAAATAAGCTAAGAGATGGCTAGAGCGGCTATTCTGCAGGTCAATCACCAGGTCAAAATTCTTTTTCCTTAAAATACGGCCAATTCCCCATAAACCCGCCAGACCCTTATCTTTATTCTTTAAATCGCAAACCAACAACTCATCAATATACGGGCTACGCAGAAGAATATCTTTAGATTCCTCACCAATAAGGAAACTTAGCTTATAATTTTCTTGGGGAAATTTTTCCCGAATTGCCCTTAAGCCCGCCGTAGAAAGAATTACATCCCCTAAAGAGCTAAATTTAATCACCAGGATCTTAAAATTATTTAAGACTTCGCGATAGACGTCCAAAGTATTTTTAACCATCAACTCTACGTTATACTTCTCTTTAACCTTAGCATAAGCATTTTGGGCTAACTCCCTGGCAAATTGTGTATCCTTAAAAATACGCATGATCGCCTCGGCCATACTTTTAGCATCCGCCGGAGGCACTAAGAGACCATTCTTTCCATCTTCAATAATATCAATCACTCCCCCGACTTTAGTCGCGACCACCGGGACACCCGCAGCTTGCGCCTCAACCACTACCCTGCCGAAAGCCTCGTGAGTAGTCGTAGCTAAAACCACCAAATCCAGATGTTCTAATATTCCAGGAATATCACGCTGCGTACCCAGAAACTCCGTGCAATGCCAGAGCCCAAGCCGGCGCACTAAAATCTGCAATTCTTCCTTATACGCCTCTTTGGAAGCTGGGGCATCTCCAACAATCCAGATCTTTAGACGCGGAACTAACCTGGAAATACGCGCCATCGCTTTGATAAAATGCGCATGCCCTTTTAAAGGAGTAATCCTGCCGATAATTCCGACATTAAAATCGTCTTTTCTTTTGATTTTAGGGTCCAAGTATTTAAATTTTTCTAAGTCTACGCTACGCGGCACAAGCTTAATGCGTTCATGCGGCACAGAAAGATCTTCGATCATATGTCTGGCAATCACATTGCTTAAAACAATCACTCTTTTTCCCCATCCCATCACCGCACTAAAAAAATGTTTTTTATAATAACCATGACAGGTCGTGACAAATATTGCCCGAGTTTGGCGGCAGGCAAAATAAGCAATCCAAGCCGGCACCCTTGAACGGGCATGCACGATATCAATCTCTTCATTTTTAATTATTTCCACCAACTTAGGAATTAACTTAAACATCGAAATAATGGATTTTTTATTTACGGATAACGTGTAATGTTTAGCGCCGCCTGTTTCCAACTCTTTAACTAACACTCCGCCGGCAGAAACCACAACAGATTTATGCCCCAGGCGTACCAAATACTTAGAAAGATCTAATGTACCGGTCTCTACTCCCCCCACATTAAGTTCAGGTAATATCTGCAGTATTCTCATAATATTTTATTTAACCCCTCGATAACTTTAGAATTATCTTTTGGCAAAACTATATCAGGTTTATTGCTCCAGATCTCTTTCGTACTAAAAGCCAAATCTTGAATTGATTTTAAATATACATAACCTTTACTTTGGTAATTCCTTAAAAAAACCAAATGTTTCCTACTCAGTCCACCCAGCTTAAATACCACCACGTATTTTCCACTGGCTACTGCTTCAGAAACCATGGAGATACTCTCCGGAGAACTAATGATGATATTACTTAAACCTAATATTCCGCCCACAACATCAGGATAATTATTTTCATTGGCAATAACTAAAAGTTTACAGCGCGGATAATTAACCAGCTGACTTTTAATCACCCGCTCAAGTTTCTCGTCAGTGCGCCGAGAAGTAGAAAACAAAATATCCGCATCTAGCTCCTGGGCTATTTTTTTAAGCTGAATAATAACCTGAATAATTGTTTCTATGCTGATTGAAAAATTCTTGCTATTACCCCCGATTAACACGCCAATCGTTAAAGAAGATAGCGTGCCTTTTATAAGACCCGACCTTAATAATCTTTCGGCAGATCCATTTAAGTAATCCGGATCAATTAAATTAAGTGCCCCCTCGGTAATTACGACATTACTTTCGGCAGCTGGCTGGTCATGTTTAGGAATAATCTTTAAATCAAACTTCTTAAGTCTTGAGAAAATCGAGCGCATCAAAACAATAGATTTGGACTGATTTTCTTTAGACAAAAGGTAATTTATGGCGCTTAATTTCCCACCGGCAGAAATAATAATATCCGGCTTAAGTCCCATTAAACCCTGCCAACTTTCAGGAGTTAACGCATTGCGTAGCATAAACAAAGAACTTACCCCTGGATATTTACCGCTTAAAATAATCGACAAACTAAAAAATCGCCTAAAGATACTACTGCGAAATTTTATCTCCTGGATATTTAAAGTAGTTTTATTCCTCGACTGGCCAGCTGCTGAATAACTAATTTGGCCACACTCTCCGACTGGCGCAAATGCCCAGTCTTACCATCCCCAAGAATCATAATCTCTTTTTCTTTGCCGTATTTGAATATTTTATAAGTCCAGAGATATTCATGCGGATATTGCCGGATATATTTTTCATAAATACTAATTAACCTTTGCAAATTCTGGCGCAGATCGTTTTGGGGATCCGCGCTGGGAGTCGCCGTAAAAACCTGATCCAGGATTACTTTAGTGTAGGGCCCTTTGATGCGCGTATAAAAAACAGGAATTATCGCGCAATCATATTTTAACGCCAATCTCACTGCACCCGTAGACATTGAGGCTTCTTTACCAAAGAAATTAACCAGCTGGCCATATCTACCCCCCTGATCTGTAGTCATGCCGATTGACTGATTACTCTTGAGCACCTCAATTAACTGCCTGACTCCAGTGTTTTTATGGATAATTTTTGCCCCTTGCTTAAGCCGATAATAATTAAGCAGCTCATTTAACCTGGGGAAACCTTGATCGCGCACAAACAAAACAAAAGGAAAACCTAAATTTGCGCAAATAATATTGGAAAGCTCCCAATTACCCTCATGCACGATAAGAAAAATTACTCCTTTACCTCGATTAAAAGCCTTTTGGATATAATCCTTATTTTCAATATGAATGTACTTTTCTAAATAATGTTTATTTACCCGCGGAATAATGGAGATCTCAGTCAAGTTCTGGCCAAAAGCCTGATAAGCCTGGCGCGTAATCCTGGCACTTGAAGCGCAATCCAGATTATCGGAAACGGTCTTTCTAATATTGGCTTGGGCAACCGCCCGATGCCGCCGGTCAAATAAATAAATCAGATCCCCCAGCCTGCGACCTAAAAAAAGGCTGAAATTTAAGGGTAAAAAAAACGTAAAAAAACTTACGACCCTAAAAAGAATACAACTTAAGTAATCGGCGATTAAATTCTGCTTCATTTTTAGTTATGCTTAATTTTATCTCCAAAACTAGTATCCCTGTTCCCTTAACCCCTAACTCTCTAATTTTAACCGCATCCTTCTGCGTGGTAATAATCTCTTCCAAATTATTTTCTTTAGCCTCTTTAATTATACGCAGAATATCTGCCTGCGTATAATCATGGTGATCCGGGAATCTAAAATACTTGGCGACCTTAATTCCCAATCCGCAAATGCAATTTTGGAACCCTTCAGGATTACCGATACCAGAAAATATTGCCACCGGCTTACCCCTAAGAAACTCCGGGTCTAAGAGCTCATCCGCTTGATCCAGCCGGCTAACCCCCTTAGGTTCATGCCTTGATTCGATGATCAAAGCCCGAGAATTTATACGCTTTAATTTAGCCGTCAAATCACCCAGATTTTGGCCGGAATAAACTTGAGTCAACACAAAAATATCCGCACGTTTTAAGGCAAATAAGGGCTCACGTAAAAAACCCGCCGGAAGCATGCGATAATTACCAAAAGGATTTTGCGCATCAATGGTCACGATCTCTAAATCTTTAAATATCTTCCACTGCTGCAAGCCATCATCAAGTATCAATGTATCGCAAGCATAATCAATTGCCGTTTGCGCTGCCTTTATCCTGTTCTGATCAACGACCACCTGCACCAACGGAAGGTTTTTCTGAAGCATTGCCGGCTCATCACCCAGCCCCTGGGCGCCTGGCCGCCGGGAATCTCGTTTATAGCCTCGGCTTAGCACTGCAATTTTTTTACCGGCCAAACTTAATTTAACGCTTAAATACTCCACCAAAGTAGTTTTACCTGTACCTCCCAAAGTAATATTTCCCACACTAATTACCTTGGCGTTAAAACGCGTCGGCTTTATTCTGTAAAGACTGGCCAAAATAACTACAATCACTCCATAAAACAAAGAAAACACAAACAAACACCCCCTTAAAAACACCCCCAGGAAGCCTTTTATTTTACCGGTAACTAGATTATACAGGTATTCTTTGGTAGAAAACATAATTTCGTTTTAGATTACCTTAAGTAACATCAAAACTCCAATACAAATAAATAAAGAAGCGCCGATATAACGGATCATTTCCGGCCGGATAAATTTTGCCATAATTGCCCCTAGAAAAACTGAAATCACAGTAACAATAATATAGGCTCCCACCGAACCCAGCCAAACAGATATTGGTTTACCGGTTTTAGCAGCCATACCAATGCCCACCAGTTGAGTTTTATCCGCTAATTCTGCAAAAAACACCGCTCCAAACGTAGCCACAAAAACCTTCCAATCCATCTTAACTCTCCTCTCTATAATTCGGCTCTCTTTAAGCACCCAAACTACCCGCGCTTCTAACTCCAACACCTCCGCCTTTGACAAAATCCAAAACAAGGAATTCTAGCATTGTATTTTGAATTCAATTTCCGGATTACCCTTCAAAGTATTATGTGCCGGGCAATGCTTAATAAATTCCAACAGCGCTCTTTGCCTACGATCATCCAACTGGCAAGCGTTTAAATCTATGGCTACGTTAATCTGCTTAAAAGTAGCCGGCGATTCTTTAGAAAGTTCAGCGGAAACACTTACTTGAAAATTATTTAAGTTTAGTTTAGAACCCTCAGCGTATTTACGGATGTATACCCCGATGCAACTACCTAATCCAGCCAAAAGCGCATCCAAAGGGGTCAGCCCCTTGCCTTTTGCATCAATAATAAATTCACTTTCATTTGTCTTAACCGTGAAAGCTAAATCTTGATTATGGATAACCTGGACTTTATACATTAAATCCTCTTTTCCGCTCGCCGCATAAACTTTAATCTATTTTCTACATTTTACCGGCTAAATAATAATCCCAATATACAACTCAAAGATGTCCCTAAATTTACCAAAATAGTCAAGGCGCACAATTTTTCCAGCTGCTTACGATCAGTATAGGCGCCTTTGAGCATTTGGTAAGCTAAGCTTACGGAAATAATTAATATCGGAAAATAAAAAATTGCACTTTGCATCGGTAATCCTTTAGCCAAAGCTAAAAAGAATGTTCCCACCCCGCATGCCACCAGGCAAGTATAAAGAAGCGCTCCCTTTTCTTTTCCTATGCGCACCAGCATATTCTGTTTGAACACCTGCTTATCCGCCGGATAATCCGGATATTCATTAATTAATATTATATTGGCTACCGCACAGGCAATCGGCAGACAAACCCAGGTCGCCAACATATCAAACCGCGCTGCCTGAAGATAAAATCCAGCATTTACCGCCAGCCAGCCAAAAGCATAAGCAATAAATATCTCACCAATTCCTCGTCTCACTAAACGCAAAGGCGGCTTAGAATAAAAATAGGCACAGATTATTCCTGAGGTGCCCAACGGTAAAGTCCATTTTCCGGTTTTAAAATAAAACTGCAGAATTAACCCGCTAATCATTGCCAAAAAAATAACTGCCCAGATTAAATTTTTTACTTGCCTTGGCTTGATATGATTTTCCACCAACACTTGGCTACCACCAGTAAAAAAGTTTTTCTCTAAAGTTACACTTAAGCGATCTTCGACAAGATCATAAATTTCTCCGCTATAATGCGCGATTAATTGCACCAGCGAAGATCCAAATAATCCAATCCAAAAAACTGACCAGTTAAATATTCCCAAAAAATGGCTAGACAATAAAGCGCCCAAGATATAGGGAATGATCATCATGCTTAAAAATGGAATACGAGAAAGTAAAAACCAATATTTTAGCCTTGCCATATTTTTAGCTAACCAGTTTGCGATTACTTCTGCGTAAAGCCTTAACCATGCGCGCGTAGGCCTCCTGCGGAGTTTTTCCTTCCGTAAGATGCTCAAAACAAACCGCAGCAAACCCCGACCTATTTTTAATCTTAAAAATCTCTACTTTTAAATGGCCGATTTTATTTAACATTTAAATTCTAACGCGATATCTTAATTATTTTGTATTTTAGAATCCCGGCCGGAGTCTTAATTTCTGCAATCTCGTTTTCCTTATGCCCCAATAATCCTCCCCCGACCGGAGAACTTATTGAAATTTTATTTTGATTATAATCCGCCTCAAGTTCTGAGACCAAAATATACTCCAGCTCCTCAAGCGTATCCATATCCAGCAACTTGACCGTCGCCCCGATTAAAACTTCATCCTTAGGAATATTCTTGTCCAGTATGCGTACCCACGCCAGCTTATCCTCCAATTCAACAATTTGTTTTTCGTTATGGGCCTGCGCATCCCTGGCTGCATCGTACTCCGCATTCTCACTAATATCGCCATGTGCACGGGCATCGCCGATAGCCTTAGAAAGTGCGCGACGCTTAACTGTTTTTAAATGCTCCAGATCATTGACTAATTTTTCATACCCTTCCTGAGTTAAATAAATATCGCCAGACATATTACACTCCTTTATTTAATTTCTTAATAATCTGAATATTCTTATGCGTCGCCCCGCGATTTTTAATAATTAACGCGTAGGCACGCTCAACCAGCCCCTTAGCCAAAAGATTGTTATTTAGGAGTTCTTTTACTTTATCCGCTAACTCTCGGCTATTGGCCGCCATCAGCGCAGCTTGGTTTGCCAGGAATAATTCACTAATCTGGCGAAAGTTAAACATGTAAGGGCCGAAAATTACCGGTTTCTTTAAGCTCGCCGGCTCAAGAATATTATGACCGCCTTTTTTTACCATACTCCCGCCGACAAAAACAATATCCGCCACAGAATAATAATTAAGCAATTGGCCGATAGTATCCAAAATAAATATCGGACGATTGATACAAGTTGGGCAGGCCGCAGAAATATTTGAAATAAACACTGGCATAAAACCACTATCCACTGCCAATTTGGAAATCTTTTCACTGCGCTCAGGATGGCGCGGAGCAATAAGAAGTTTTAGCTTCGGAAAAACCAGCAGAAGCTTTTGATAAGCGGCAAAAATTAGTTCTTCTTCGCCAGGATGCGTGCTGCCACAAACTAATAATTTATCAAATTGCCCTAACCAAAGTTTGTTCCGGCAGGTTAAAACATCTAATTCGGCAATCGGATCTAAATTAATATCAAATTTTACGTTTCCGGTAACCTGAATTCTTTGCTGATCTACGCCTAAACTTTCTAAACGCAAGGCATCAAGATCACTCTGTACGCAAAATTGTTTGACCATCCTTAAAATCGGTTGGATAAAAAATTTTATTATTCGATATCCGCCATAAGAACTATCCGAAATCCTGCCATTAACCGTAATCGCCGGAATCTGTAATTTATCCAGGCTGGTAATCAAATTCGGCCAGATCTCAGTCTCCGCAATAATAAACATACAAGGATTAACCTTCTTTAAAACGTGCTTGACGACAAAACTAAAATCCAAAGGCAGATAAGTCAAAAAGTCTCCGTCCTTAACTAAACTTTGAGCAATTTTATTTCCAGTAGCAGTCACCGTGGAAATAACCAACTTTTTACCGGGATAAGCCAGTCTTAACTGCGCCAAGAGTTCTTTTATGGCGATCGCTTCACCCACGCTCACGGCATGAATCCAGATTGGCCGATCTAAATTTAATTGAGCCGGTAGAAAACCCAAGCGCCTAAGAAATCCGGAATTAAGTTTCCCGCGTAGAAAATACAACGGCAAATATACCAGCGCAAAAATTAAGAATATCGCATC
Organism: Candidatus Omnitrophota bacterium; assembly: GCA_026387255.1. Taxonomy (GTDB): domain Bacteria; phylum Omnitrophota; class Gorgyraeia; order Gygaellales; family Profunditerraquicolaceae; genus UBA6249. Next base: position 48,428 of record JAPLMA010000109.1, read on the forward strand.
GTAAAATACAAACATCTACGCTTCCCCCTATCTGCTATCTACCTACCTACTAACTACTGTTTTTTAAGCATGCGGATGCGCTTTATCATAAACACGCTTTAGCTTATCCGTGGTCATATGCGTATAGATCTGCGTTGAAGATAAACTCGCATGGCCCAGAAGCTCCTGCACTGTGCGCAGGTCTGCCCCATGATTTAAAAGATGCGTGGCAAATGAATGCCGAAAAGTATGCGCGGAAACTCCCGGCTTAATTCCGGAAGCATTAAGGAAGGATACCACTGATAAAATCAATATCCGCTAAATTTAACCCGACTAACTCCGAAATACGCAAACCGCTGGAATAAAATACTTCCAAAATTGCCCGATCACGCAGGCCCAAAAGATCTTTTTGGGTTTTGGCAAAAGCTGATTCGATCAACCGGCCAACCTCATCCTCAGTCATAAACGAAGGCAGATGTTTTTCTAACTTCGGGCTAGAAAGCATCAGTATGGGGTTAGTCTTAATATACCCTTCACGGCAGAGGAATCTAAAAAAACTACGCAACGTCGATAATCGGCGGCCCACCGTACGATTACAGAAATTCTTTTCCTTTAAAACTGCCAGGTATTTTCTTAAATCCAAATAATCAATTTTTTCCAGTTCGCTCCCGGCGATAAATTTATTAAACCCTTGCAGGTCTAATTTATAGTTTAAAATCGTATGCGCAGAGTAGTTTTTCTCAATTTCCAGATAACGCACAAATTTTTCAATATATTTATCCATAATTAAATTTGAAACTATTCTAACCAGGTTAGAGTTACCCGCTAATTTTCTTCCTTATCTTGCGGTAAGTCACGCGAAGTAAAAGTACATTTAGGAAAATTTGAACAACCGTAGAAAAATCCGCGCTTAGAATGGCGCTCGATTAACTCTCCCCCGCAATTCTCGATTCCACACTTAACTCCCGAAGTAATCGACTTGGAATTCTTACACTCCGGAAAACCCGAACAACTCAAAAATTTCCCGCGCCTTCCCCACTTTACAATTAAAGGCTTACCGCATTTATCACAGAGCTCATCCGTAGTGACAACTTCCTTGACGATGTTGGTTTGAGCAAAATCAAGGCTCTCCTTAAAAGGCAAATAAAAATCTTCTAATATTTTAGCTCGGCTAAGCGTACCTTCTGCAATCTCATCCAGTTTTTCTTCAATTAAAGCCGTAAATTTTACGTCGATAATCTTAGGAAAATATTCTACCAGCATATCATTTACCTTAAAACCCAGCTCCGAAGGATTAAGGTAGCCTTTAATCCGGCGGACATAATCACGCAAAATAATCGTATAAATAATTGGCGCGTAAGTCGAAGGCCGGCCAATCCCCTCTTCTTCCAAAGCCTTAATTAATGAACTATCCGAGAACCGGGACGGAGGCTTGGTAAAATGCTGCGAAGGGGTAAGAGTTCTTAAGCCGAGCAATTCACCAATTTCTAAGGGAGGAATTACATTTTTAGATTTTTCTTTCTCCTCATCAGCCTCTTCTTTTTCTTCTGTCTGAATTTTATTATAAGCAGCCAGAAAACCCTCAAAAAGTAAATGGCTTCCGTTAGCGACAAATAAATACTTATCCGCTAGAATATCCACCGCCGTTGCCAAAAACTCCGCCGGTTTCATTTGGCTGGCCAAAAAACGATTATAAATAAGCGTATAAAGCCGTATTTGATCATGGTTAAGAAAATCCACTAGGCTTTCCGGTGACCGGCAAATGTAACTAGGGCGAATTGCCTCATGTGCTTCCTGCGCGGACTTTTTAGCTTTAAAAACATTCGGTTTCTCCGGAATAAAATTTTTGCCAAAACTTCTTCCAATATGCTCGCGCACCTCAGCAATAGCTTCCACAGCGACATTAGGAGAATCCGTACGCATATAAGTAATTAAACCTACGGGATTATCCTCGCCAATATCAATACCTTCATAAAGCTGCTGGGCGATCAACATCGTCTTGGAAGCATTGAATCTAAGCTTATTAAACGCCTCCTGCTGCAGAGTACTGGTAATAAACGGAGCCGGAGGGTAACGCTTTTTTTCTGTCTTTTTAATCTCTAAAACCCTAAACTCTTTGTCCTTTAATTGTTCACAGATATTTTGCGCATCCTGATTAGCTGAAATCTCTGCTTTCTGATTGTCAATTTTCTCAAGCTTAGCGTAAAAATTACTCTCCCCCGAAACTTTAGGCTTAAATAATTCCGCAGCAATCTCCCAATATTCAGTAGCGAGGAATTTTTGAATCTGCCGCTCCCTTTCCACAATTAATCTTAATCCAACAGACTGCACGCGCCCGGCGCTTAAGCCCCGGGCAATTTTTTTCCAGAGTAAAGGGCTCAAAAAATATCCCACCATCCGGTCCAGAACCCTGCGGCCAACCTGAGCCTCAATCATTTTAATGTCAAACTCCCGCGCGTTTTTAAAAGCTTCTGCCACCGCATGCGGAGTAATCTCATGAAAACTTACTCTTAAAACGTTTTTACCTTTAAACAATTTCTCTTTTATCTGCCAGCCGATCGCCTCGCCTTCCCGGTCAGGGTCGGTAGCAATATATATATTTTCTTTCCCCTTAGCTTCTTTTTTCAATTGCGCTAATATTTTCTTCCTACCCGGAATCACTACATATGTCGGCTTAAAGTTATCTTCTACATCCACTCCCAACTTTTTCGCCGGCAAATCAATAATATGGCCCATCGATGAAACGACCCGAAAATCATCGCCCAGGATCTTACTGATAGTTTTAGCTTTAGTCGGTGACTCAACAATCACTAGATTTTTACTCATTTAGCTCCTTACAAACTGTTTACCCGGCAATGCTTTAATTAATTTCTTAAACTGTAATTTTAAAATTAAGCTCAAAACCTGGCTGCTGCACAGCGATGTCTTTTGAATTAAATCATCTATCGCTATCGGCTGCTGGGTTATGTATTCATAAAGCCGGTTTTCTTCGTTTCGGCAGGTAATTTCTTGTTTTTTCACCGTAGCTTCTATTTTTTTCATACTCCCGGCAACTAAATTCAACTCTTCAAGAATATCATCGCAACAGGTAACTATTTTTGCTCCTTGTTTAAGCAAAACATTAGTCCCCATTGAGCCAACCGAATCTATCCTACCCGGTAAAGCAAAAACCTCCCGGCCTTGTTCCAAAGCAAAATCCGCGGTAATTAATGCCCCGCTATTCCTGGCTGCTTCAGTAATTAAAACGCCTAAACTTAAACCGCTGATTAAACGATTACGCCGGGGAAAATTTCCCGGCAAAGGTTTAGCATCCATAGGAAATTCAGAAATAACTGCTCCGGAGAAAGAAATCTCTTTAGCCAAATCCGCATTCTCCGCAGGATAAATGTGATTAAACCCACTACCAATTACCGCAATCGTGCGCCCCTTAGCTTTTAAAGCTCCACGATGCGCGTAAGTATCTACTCCGCGGGCCATCCCGGAAACAATAGTTATTCCTTGCGTAGATAACGCAGCCGCAAATTTTTCCGCATTACTTAAACCGTAAAAAGAAGCACGCCGCGAACCAACAATACCAATCGCCAAATTATCCTGCGCAGTCATGCTGCCTAAAACATAAAGCACAATCGGAGCCCCGGGTATTTCTTTAAGGAGTTGCGGATAATCTTCATCAAAAAACGTAATAATTTTCAAACCTGCTTTTTTAGCTGAAGCCAAATCATTTTCCAAACGCTGAATATCAAAAGAAATAATCCTTTCGCCTAAATGCTCACCTACCGCCGTAGCTAAATCCTTACGGCTGGCTTTAAATATATTAAGCGGCTGCTGAAAATTATTAAGCAGGCTTTCCAGCCGCACACTGCCAATCTGTGGAATAAGGTTTAAACTTACTAAAGCCTCGAAATTATTCATTTTTTAGCCATAAGTATTTTGGAAATCTTAGCCACTACCTGTTTAATGGAAAGATCTGAGGTATCAATTGCCTTGTCCGCTTGCATATAATAAGGCGTACGCATTTTTAACAAAAGCTCAATGCGCTCCCGAGGATGAGCGACATTTAAAATCGGGCGCAACGAGTTAGATGAAACTCTTTTTAGAATTTCTTCGCCATTAGCGCAAAGACAAATCAAAATCCCGCTCTTTTTCATTAT